>JBFFZT010000216.1:0-4419 GCA_041568535.1 Burkholderiales bacterium
ATGCCGGCGATCATGGTCGGCACGGCCACCAGCGCGGCATACGCCGCGAGGCGCTTGGTGACCTCGCTCTCGCCGATGGTGATCATCGCCAGGTTCACCTGGATGGCGGTGGTGACCGTATCGCGCAGCGTGTCAATCGACTGGTTGAGCCGCACGACGTGGTCGTAGACGTCGCGAAAGTACTCGCCCAGGCCGGCGCAGGCCGGCGGCACGCGGCCGCCGAACAGGCGGCTCGAGGTCTCGGTGAGCGGGCCCGCGGCGTGCTTGAGCGTCATCAGTTTCTGCTTCACGTAGTACAGCGACTCGATGTTCTCGCGCGGCGTCTTGCCGGTGAAGATCTGCTCTTCGAGCTTCTCCAGCTCGGATTCAACGGCATCCAGCACCGGAAAGTAGCGATCCACGACCGCGTCCATGAGCGCGTAGAGCACGTAGCCCGGGCCGTGGCGCAGGAGCTCGGGCTCGCGCTCGCAGCGCGCGCGCACGTCCTGGAAGCCGCGCTCGGTCTTCTGCCGCGCCGAGAGCACGTAGTTGCGGCCGACGAACACGTCCACCTCGCCCACCCTGAGCTCGTCGCCCGCCACTTCCACGGTGTGCAGAACGGCGAACAGCGAGTCGCCGTACTCCTCGATCTTCGGCCGCTGGTTGCCGTGGCGCGCATCCTCCACCGCCAGCTCGTGCAGGTCGAACTCGTCCTGCATTTCTGCGAGCTCGGCGGCGCCGGGATCGCGCAGCGCCACCCAGACGAAGCAGTCCGGGCGCTCGAGGTAGGCGCGGATCTCGCGCTGCTGGATCTCCGCGAGCTTCCGGCCGTCCTGGTAGACGACGCAGTTGACCAGCATGGCCGGGAATGTAGCACTGTAAAATGCGCGCTTCAGGGGGAACGCATGCCCGAGATCAGCCGCCGCGCCCGCAGCCTCGGCACCGAGAACGCCTTCGTCGTGCTCGCCGAGGTGAACGCGCTCGCCCGCCAGGGCAAGGACATCATCAGCTTCTGCATCGGGCAGCCGGATTTCCCGGCGCCCGAGAACGTGCAGGCGGCCGCGATCCGCGCCATCCAGGGCGGCAAGCACGGCTACACGCCCTCGGCCGGCATCGACGAGCTGCGCGCCGCGGCGGCGAAGTACATGGCGGGCATGCGCGGCGCGCTGCCGATCCGCGCCGAGGACGTGGTGGTGGGCGCGGGCGCGAAGCCCTTCATCGCCTACGCCATCCTCTCCACCACCGACTACGGCGCGGGCGACGAGGTGATCTACCCGAATCCGGGCTTCCCGATCTACGAGTCGCAGATTCTCGCCAACGGCGCCAAGCCGGTGCCGCTGCACCTGCACGAGGCGCGCGACTTCGCGTTCGATCCGGCGGAGCTCGAGCGGCTGATTACGCCGAAGACCCGGCTCCTGATCCTGAACTACCCGCACAACCCGACCGGCGGCACGCTGTCGCGCAAAGACCTCGAAGCCATCGCCGCGATCCTGAGAAAGCACCCGCAGGTATGGGTGTACGCGGACGAGATCTACTCGCGCCTGTCCTATGCGGGCGAGTTCTTTTCGATCGCGCAGCTGCCCGGCATGTACGAGCGCACCATCATCTCGGACGGCGCCTCGAAGACCTGGGCGATGACGGGCTGGCGCATCGGCTTCACCGCGAACCCCCTGCTCGCCCCGGTGTTCACGCGCTGGATCACGAACACCGAGTCGTGTGCCTCGCAGATCTCGCAGTGGGCGGCGCTGGAGGCGATCACCGGCCCGCAGGACGCAGCGCAGAGGATGCGCGACAGCTTCCTCGAGCGGCGCGACCTGATCGTCGGGCTGCTGAACAAGGTCCCCGGCGTTGCCTGCCGCAACCCGGGCGGCGCGTTCTACGCCTGGCCGAACGTGACCGAGGCCTGCCAGAGGATCGGCGTCGCCGACTCGGAGGAGCTGAGAAAACGCCTGCTGAACGAGGCCGGCGTCGCGGTGCTGGCCGACATCCATTTCGGCGCGCGCGTGCCGGGCGAGGGGCAGCACGTGCGCTTCTCGTATGCAGCCTCCAGGCAGGCGATCGAGCAGGGCGTGGCGCGCATGGCGGAGTTCATCAAGAAGAACACCCGCAAAGCGGCATGAGTCGCTGGCGTCCGAGCGTCACGGTCGCCGCGGTGATCGAGCGCGAAGGGCGTTTTCTGTTCGTCGAGGAAGAGGCGAACGGGCGGCGCGTGCTCAACCAGCCCGCCGGCCACCTCGATCCGGGCGAATCCCTGGCCCAGGCGGTGGCGCGCGAGGTGCTGGAGGAGACCGCGCATCGTTTCGTGCCGACGAGTCTCCTCGGCATCTATCGCTGGCGCTACGACAAGGAGGATGTGACCTTCCTGCGCTTCGCGTTCCTCGGGCGCGTGGACGGGGTGGAGCAGGGCAGGCCGCTCGACAAGGAGATCATCGCCCTTGCCTGGCTGACGCCCGCCGAGCTCGCCGCGCGGCGCGCCGAGCATCGCTCGCCCCTGGTGCAGCAGTGCGTCGACGACTTCCTCGCCGGGCGGAGCTTTCCGCTGGAAGTCCTGTCCAAGCCCTATGCGTGAAAAGGTCGTCGTGGGCATGTCGGGCGGGGTCGACTCGTCGGTCGCGGCGCTGCTATTGAAGCGCGCCGGCTACGAGGTCGTCGGCCTGTTCATGAAGAACTGGGAGGACGACGATGACGACGAGTACTGCTCGACGCGCCAGGACCTGATCGACGCCGCGGCGGCCGCCGACGTGATCGGCGTGGAGCTCGAGGCGGTGAACTTCGCCGCCGTGTACCGGGAGCGCGTGTTCGCCAGCTTCCTCGCCGAGTACTCGGCCGGGCGCACGCCCAATCCCGACGTGCTGTGCAACGCGGAGATCAAGTTCCGGGCGTTTCTCGACCACGCCATGGCGCTCGGGGCGCAGAAGATCGCCACGGGTCACTACGCGCGGTTGCGCAGCCGCGACGGCCGCGTCGAGCTGCTGCGCGGCGCCGATGGCGCCAAGGACCAGAGCTATTTCCTGCACCGCCTGACGCAGGCGCAGCTCGCGCGCGTCATGTTCCCGGTCGGCGAATTGAAGAAGTCGGAGGTGCGCCGGCTCGCCGCCGAGGCCGCGCTCCCGAACCACGCCAAGAAGGACTCCACCGGCATCTGTTTCATCGGCGAGCGCCCGTTTCGCGAGTTCCTCAACCGCTACCTGCCGAAGACGCCGGGTCCGATGGTGACCCCGGAAGGCCGGCGGGTCGGCGAGCACATCGGCCTCGCTTTCTACACCATCGGCCAGAGAAAGGGCATCGGCCTGGGCGGCGCCGGTGAGCCCTGGTACGTGGCCGAGAAGCGCATGGACGCCAATGAGCTGGTCGTCGTGCAGGGGCACGACCACCCGCTGCTCATGCGCTCGTCACTGCGCGGCCTGGACGCGAGCTGGGTGCTCGAGACGCCGGCGCGCGGCTCGACGCATGGCGCGAAGACCCGCTACCGCCAGGCCGACGCTTCGTGCACGGTCGCCCGCATCGCGGACGGCGAGCTGACGGTGGACTTCCCGCAGCCGCAGCGGGCGGTCACGCCCGGGCAGTCGGTGGTGCTCTATGACGGCGAGGTGTGCCTCGGGGGTGCCGTCATCGCCTAGGCGGCGGGGACCGTGTCGACGAACGCCGGCCGCTCCATCAGCTTATCGTAGTGCGTCGCCAGGTCCTTGTAGTCGGCGCGCCAGTCGATGCCGGCGGGCTTGCGAAAGCCGACCCACCCCACGCAGCAGCCGAGCGCGATGTCGGCGAGCGTATAGCGCTCGCCCTGGCACCAGGGCCGCCCGCCGAGATCGGCCTGCAGCTGCGCCAGCCCGCGCCGTACGCGCGCCGCCTGCTTGGCCACCCAGTCGGCGCTCTGCTCGGCCTTCGGGCGCAGCGACTCGTAGCGGATCAGCAGCCCCGCGTCGAGCACGCCGTCGGCGAGCGCCTCCCAGCGGCGCACCGCGATGCGCTCGCGGTTGTCCTGGGGAATGAGGCGGCTGTTGGCCGCCATGTTGTCGAGAAACTCGACGATGACGCGCGAATCGTAGATCGCCGTGCCGTCGTCGAGCATCAGGGTCGGGATCTTGCCGAGCGGGTTGTGGGCGTTGACGTCGTTGTCCACCGGCACCACATCGACGCGCTCGATCTCGCAGTCGATGCGCTTTTCCATGAGCACGATCTTCACCTTGCGCGAATAGGGGCTGGCGGGGGCGGACAGCAGCTTCATGGGCGCGCGGATTATAGCGTTCGCAGGCGGCGGCGCAGTGCCGGCAACACTTCTTTCACAAACCAGGGATGGTTGCGCAGCCACAGTCGATTACGCGGGCTGGGATGCGGCAGCGGAAAGTACTCTGGCAGGTACTCCTGGAACGCGCGCACCGTTTGCGCGAGCGTCTTCTTGCGCCGCGCGCCTAGGTGGTAGGCCTGGGCGTGCATGCC
>JBFFZT010000217.1:0-4419 GCA_041568535.1 Burkholderiales bacterium
AGCGTGGACGATTCCGGCCTGCCGTCGCTCGATCCCGGCTCGACGACCTCGCTCGACCCGTACATCGAGAACTTCAGGATCCCGGTCACCGGCGTCTACTACGTGGCGGTCACCGCGCAGCCGAACTATGGCGTGTTCCCCTACCTGCCGGTGCTGGACGGGGGCATGGTGAACGTCAGCCGGGGCAATGCCACCGGCACCTATACGCTCATCGTGAGCGGCGTATCGCCGCAGGAAGCGCCGCCGGCCCCGGCACCGGCCCCCGACCCGGTCACGCAACTGGCTCCGACGCCGGACCCGGTCACGCCGCCGGCGCCGACGCCTGATCCGGTCACTGCGCCGACGCCGACGCCCGACCCGGTCGCCGCGCCGACCCCGGATCCGCTGCCGGACCCGGTCCCGGTCGCGCTCCCGGCGGGTACGGTGCAGCACATCAACATCGACATCAAGCCTGGGCGCGGCATGATCGTGCGGCTCGATCCCAAGGGCAAGCACGGCATCCCGGTCGCGCTGCTCTCGTCGAGGGAGTTCAATGCCCTCGCCGTCGACGTGAGCTCGCTCACGTTCGGCAAGACGGGCTACGAGCAGAGCCTGCGCAGGTGCGCCGAGCGGGGCGTCCATGTAAACCGCGATCGACGGCCTGACCTGGTTTGCGAGTTCGGCAACGACGTGGCCCAGTTCGAGCTGGGCGACTCCGAGGGCATCCTCCGGGGCAGGACCACGACCGGCCAGGCCTTCGAGGGCCGCGGCATGCTGAAAGTGATCCCGCACAAGCGCCATCACGCGCACGCGCACGGCAAGCACTTCGACGGCGACAAGCCCAAGGCCAAGAAGGTGCGGGACGACGACGATCGGAAACGCCGCCCCTGGTGGCGCTTCTGGCGCTGACGCGTCAGGCCGAGAAGAAGCCGCCGAGGTGCGCGAGCACTTCGGCGGGTGCTTCCTCGGCGAGGTAGTGGCCTGAATCGACTGCGCCGCCGCTCACCGCGGCGGCGCAGTAGCTTCGCCAGATGGCGAGCGCGTCGTACCAGGCCTCGATCTTCGCCTTCTTTCCCCAGAGCACGAGCAGCGGACAGCGGATCTTCTCGCCCGCGGCGCGGCTCGCGCGGTCGTGCGCGAGGTCGATGGTCGCCGCCGCGCGGTAGTCCTCGCACATGCCCTGGATCATCTGCGGGTCGTGGATCGCGCTCATGTAGTCTGCGAGCGCTTCCTTTGCGAAGAAATCGGGCGGCTTCGGCTCGCGCGAGGTGTGCGCCCGCCACCAGGCGTCAGGCGCGGCGCTGATCACGTTCTCCGGAAACGGGTGCGGCTGCGCGAACCAGAACCAGTGGTAGTAGCCCAGCGCCATCGCCATGTCGGTGCGCTCGAAGTGCTCGAGCGTTGGGACGATGTCCAGGAGCGCGAGCCTGGCCACGCGAGCGGGATGGTCGAGCGCGAGGCGATGCGCGACGCGCGCCCCGCGGTCGTGCGCGGCGACGAGGAACCTGTCGTGGCCGAAATGCGCCATCAGCTCGGCCATGTCTTTCGCCATTTCGCGCTTGGCATACGCCGCATGGTCGGCGCTGACCGGCGGCTTGAACGAGCCGCCGTAGCCGCGCAGGTCGGGGCAGACGACGCTGTAGCGCTTTGCCAGCGCCGGCGCCACCTTGTGCCACATGGCGTGAGTCTGCGGGTTGCCGTGCAGCAGCAGCAGCGGCGGTCCCGAGCCGCCGCGGCGCAGGCGCAGCCTGCCGGCGGAGACGGCGACGTGCTCGAGCGAGAAATCGGGGAAGAACATGAGGGGCATTGTGGCTACAATCAAAGTTCTTGCACAAGAGGAGGTCACCATGATGAACCGCGACGAGTACGTGCAAAAGCTGAAGACCCAGCTCGACGAGTGGAACGTCGAAGCCAAGAAGTGGGAAGCGAAGGCGCAGGAGGCGCAGTCGCACATGAAGGCCGAGTACGAGAAGCAGCTCGCCGCGCTCAACGCGCGCCGCGACGAAACGCTCTACCAGATGAAGCTGCTGCAGAACGCCTCGGCGGACGCCTGGCAGGACATGATGCGCGGCACGGACGCGGCGCTAAAGAGCATGCAGGAGGCTTTCAACAAGGCGAGGTCGCACTTCGAGAAGAAATGAGCGCGTTCGACCTCCAGGGGAAGGTCGCGCTCGTCACCGGAGGCAACGGCGGCATCGGCCTGGGCATGGCCGAAGGGCTCGCCGCGGCCGGCGCCGACCTGGTCATCTGGGGCTCGAACGCGGACAAGAACGCCGCCGCGGAAAAGCGGCTCAAGAAGCACGGCCGCCGCGTGCTGGCGCAGCGCTGCGACGTCGCGGACGAGGCCCAGGTCGAAAAGAGCTTCGCCGACGCGCTCAAGGCGATGGGCCGCATCGACGGCTGCTTCGCCAACGCCGGTGTGAGCCAGGCGCGCGCGCCGCTCGCCGAGCTGCCGACCAAGGAATGGCGCCGCGTGATGCAGGTGAACCTGGACGGCGCCTTCTTTACGCTGCGCGCCGCGGCGCGCCACATGACCGGGCGCGCCAAGGCGGGCGACGCCGGCGGGCGCCTGGTGGGCATGGCGAGCAGCGCCGCGATCCACGGCGCGGCGCGCGCTTCGAGCTACGCCGCCACCAAGGGCGCGATGCTCACCATGATCCGCGCGCTCGCGGTGGAAATGGCGCGCTACCAGGTCACCGCCAACTCGATCCTGCCCGGCTGGATCGAGTCCGACATGACGGCCGCGGCGATCGGCGACGCGAAGTTCGCCGCCGCGGTGCTGCCGCGCATCCCGCTGCGGCGCTGGGGGAAGCAGGAGGATTTCGCCGGCATCGCCGTCTACCTGATGAGCGACGCGAGCAGCTACCATACGGGCGATTCATTCGTCATCGACGGCGCCTACACCATCTTCTGACATGAGCCAGAACGTCCACCCGATCGGCCGCGGCTACTGCTACGAGGACCTGAAGGTCGGCATGCGCTTTCGCACGCACCGCCGCACCATCGCCGAGGCCGACCTCGCGGGCTTCGTCAACCTGACCTGGCTGACCGAGGAGCTGTTCGCGGTCGAGGACGATTCGCAGCGCGCGATCAAGGGCCGGCCGGTACCCGGGGCGCTGGTGTATGCGTTCGCCGAAGGCCTGCTCCTGCCCTCGATGCAGGACACCGGGCTCGCCTTCCTCAACGCCACGCTCGACGTCAAGGGGCCGACGGTGGTCGGCGACACCATTCACGTCGAAGTCGAGGTGACTGAGTGCCGCCTCACGTCCAAGGGCGACCGGGGACTCGTGCGCTTCGCCAACAAGGTCGTGAACCAGCGCGGCGAGACGGTGATCGAGTACAACCCGCTGCGGATGCTGAAACGCAAGTGATCGACCACGTCGATCACATCGTCCTCACCACGCGCGACCTCGAGGGCTGCGTGCGCTTCTACCGCGATGTGCTCGGCATGACGCTGGAATCGTTCAAGACGCCGACCGAGACGCGCCAGGCCCTCAAGTTCGGCAACCAGAAGATCAACCTGCACGAGTGGGGCAGGGAGTTCACGCCGCGCGCGCACGTCGCGGCGCCCGGGACGCTCGACCTGTGCTTCATCGCCGCGGTGCCGCTCGAGCAGGTGATCGCGAAGCTGAAGGCCGCGCGGGTGCCGATCCTCGAAGGCCCGGTGATGAAGACCGGCGCCGTGTCGAAGATCCGCTCGGTGTACGTGCGCGACCCCGACCTGAACCTCGTCGAGATCTCGGAGCCCGCCGCCTAGGCGTCGAGCAGCGCCTTGGCGCCGTTCTGCCCGAGGTGGGCGACGATGGCGCGGGTGTGCTCGCGGTCGCGCGTCTCGATGACGAACTCCACTTCGGGGGTCTTCACCGAGGCGGTGCCGAACACGCGCTGGTGCTGCACCTCGACGATGTTGCCGCCCGCCTCGCCGATCAGCGCCGCCACCTTGGCGAGGCTGCCCGAGAGGTCGGGCATCAGCACGCGCAGGCGCACCAGGCGCCCGTCGCGCACCAGCCCGCGCATCAGCACCGCGGAGAGCACCCGCGCATCGATGTTGCCGCCGCAGATCGGGATGCCGACGCGCCGGCCGGCGAAGCGCTGCGGATAGGCGAGCACGGCGGCGAGCCCCGCGGCGCCCGCGCCCTCGGCCACCGTCTTCTCGATCTCGATCAGCGCGACGATGGCGCGCTCGATGATCTCCTCGTCGACCAGCAGCACCTCGTCGAGGCAGCGCTTGCAGATCTCGAGCGTGAGCGCGCTGACGTCGCGCACCGCGATGCCTTCGGCGATGGTGTCGCCGCCCACCTCCACCGGCAGGTCGTGCATGCGCTGGAACATCGCGCTCCAGGACTTCGACTCGACGCCGAACACGTGCGTCTCGGGGCGCAGCGCCTTGGCGGCGACCGCGATGCCCGAGGCGAGGCCGCCGCCGCCCACCGGCACCAC
>JBFFZT010000218.1:0-4412 GCA_041568535.1 Burkholderiales bacterium
AAGGCCGGATGCACGGTGTTGTTCATCCACGCGAGCTGCGACAGCGCCTGGGCGCGCGACCAGGCGTCCGTGGGCAGCAGCCCCGCCTTGGGGAAGCGGCGGTCGAGGTAATCGCAGATTGAGACGATCTGGTTGAGCGGCTTGCCGTCCACCACCAGCACCGGCACCTGGCCGTTCGGGTTCATCGCCAGGTACTCCGGCGTCTTGTTCTCGCCCTTGTGGAACTTGACGAGATTGGGCTTGAAGTCCTCGCCGGTCGCCGCCTTCACCACTTCCAGCCCGACATGCGGCACGAAGGAACAGGCGCCGGGGGCGAAATACAGTTCGATCATCGCGGGTCTCCCTCTAAGCGTAGGCCGTCGGCTGCGGCGCCGAGCGTACGAGCCGCTCGCGGCCGGTGAAGGCGAGGTAATGCCGGCCGCTGGCGCGGCCGAGCATGGTGATGCCGACTTTCCTGGCGATCTCGTGGCCCATCTGCGTGAGGCCCGAGCGCGAGACGAGGAACGGAACGCGCATCTGCGCGCACTTGATCACCATCTCGCTCGTGAGGCGCCCGGTGGTGTAGAACACCTTGTCCGAGCCGTCGATGTCCTGCAGCCACATGAAGCCGGCGATGGCGTCGACCGCGTTGTGGCGCCCGACGTCCTCGACGAACATGAGGATCTCGCCCTCGCGCGTGGCGAGCGCGCAGCCGTGCACCGCGCCCGCCTGCTTGTAGATGGTCTCGTGCTTGCGCACCTTGTCGATCAGCACGTAGAGCTGCTCGTCGGCGAGCGTCACGTCGTCGCGCAGCCGGACCTTGTCGATCTCTTCCATCAGGTTGCCGTACACGGTGCCCTGGCCGCAGCCGGTGGTCACCGTGCGCTTGCCCATCTTCGCCTTGAGGCCCTTCACCCCCTTGCGGGTGGTGATGGCGCAGGACTCGGTCTCCCAGTCGACCTGCACCGCCGCGATCTCCTCGATCGCGCCGACGATGTTCTGGTTTCTGAGGTAGCCGATGGCGAGCGCCTCGGGCGCGTGGCCGAGCGTCATCAGCGTCACCAGTTCCTTCTTGTCCAGGTACAGGGTGAGCGGGTGCTCGCCGGCGACCGCCGTGGGCACCATCTCGCCGCGCTCGTTATAGGCCTCGACCTCGAACGTGGCGGGCTTCGCGGCGTCGGTCAGCGCGGGACGCTGGGGTTTCTTAGCCGCCAATGTAGGACATCTCGACTTTGCGCGCCTTGGCCGTCTCCGCGGTGCGGATTTCGGAGTAGCGGTCGCCGCGCGCGCGCCATACCGCGGCGATCTCGTTCACGATCTCCGCGTCCGGAGCACCGCGGCGCAGCAGCCACTTCAGGTCATGGCCCTGCTCGGCGAACAGGCACGTGTAGAGCGATCCCTCGGCCGACAGGCGCAGCCGGTTGCAGCTCGCGCAGAACGCCTGCGTCACCGAGGAGATGACGCCGATCTCGCCCGCGCCGTCGCGGTAGCGCCAGCGCTCGGCGACCTCGCCGGCGTAGTTCGGGTCCACGGGCTCGAGCGGGTAGCGCGCGCCGATCATCTTTACGATTTCGGCCGAGGGCACCACGTCGTCCATGCGCCAGCCGTTGGTGCTGCCGACGTCCATGTACTCAATGAAGCGCACGATGTGGCCCGTGCCGCGCCAGCGCTCGGCCATCGCCAGCACGTGGCCGTCGTTCACGCCGCGCTTGACCACCATGTTTACCTTGATCGGCGCCATGCCGGCGGCGGCCGCGGCCTCGATGCCCTCGATCACCTTGGCGACCGGATAGTCGGCGTCGTTCACGGCACGGAAGGTGGCGTCGTCGAGCGAGTCGAGGCTCACCGTGACCCGCTTCAGGCCCGCCTTGGCGAGCGCCGGGGCCTGCTTCGCCAGCAGCGAGCCGTTGGTCGTCAGGGTCAGGTCCAGATCCGGGATCGGCGCCAGCAGCGCCACCAGCCGGTGCAGCTCGCGCCGCACCAGCGGCTCGCCGCCGGTGATGCGGACTTTTTTCACGCCCAGCCCGGCGAACAGGCCGGCGAGCCGCCCGATCTCCTCGAAGGTGAGAATTTCGTCGTGCGGCAGGAATTTGAAGTCGCGGTCGAACGTTTCCCGCGGCATGCAGTACACGCAGCGGAAGTTGCAGCGATCGGTGACCGAGATGCGCAGGTCGCGCAGGCCCCGGCCGAGCGTGTCGGCGAGCGGCCGGCCGTCGTAGGCGGTGGCCGGCGCGCGCGCCGCATGGATGGGAAAAACCTTTTGCGTCATGGTGTTTTCTCGAACGGAAGATCATAGCAAACGAACGTTCTGAGCTATAGTTCTCCGCATGCAAAATCCGACGTTTCCGGTGTCGATCATGATGCAGCGGCGCGCCATTCAGCACCGCTGGCAGAGCGACGTCTGGGAGCCCGTGGAGGTCCTGCCGGGGGCGGGCGAGGGCGCGCCGCGCGTGGTTGCCGACACGCCCGAGGCGACGCGCTGGCTCTACCCGGGCATGGAGATCATGCTCCGCGTGGCCGACGCCGACGGCTACTTCCTCAACGTGTCGACCAGCGAGCCCTGCGTGTTCGTGCTCTGGCGCATGGAAGGCGAGCGCGCGGTGCCGGCCCACCTCACGGTGAGCTACAGCGAGGCGAGCAGCTGGATGGACGGCGGGGAGGACGTGGACCGCGTGCCGATGCCGCCCGAGATCTTCGCCTGGGTGAGCGAGTTCGTCGTCAAGAACTACCGGCCGCAGCCGAAAAAGAAGATCCGACCGCAATCGTTCAAGAGCCCGAAAGACCGGGCGCGCAGCTGATGGCCCAGGATCGGGACGACTTCCTGCGCCGCTGGTCGCGGCGCAAGCAGGATGCGGCCGCGCAGGCCAAGGCGCCGGCGGCGAAGCCCGCCGCCGACGGTCCGGCGCCCAAGCTGCCCTCGATCGACAGCCTGACGTTCGAGTCGGACTTCAAGGACTTCATGCACGCCAAGGTGGAAGAGAGCGTGAAGCGCGCCGCGCTGAAGAAGCTGTTTGCCGACCCGCGCTTCAATGTCATCGACTTCATGGACGTGTACATCGACGATTACACCAATCTGGAGACCATCCCGCCGGACATGCTGGCGCGGCTTGAGCACGCGAAAAGCACGCTGTTCGGGCGCGACGAAGAGAAGAAGCAGGACGAGGCGCAGCAGGAGAGCAAGCCCGGGGAGCTGGCGCAGGCGCCGTCTCCGGCCGAAGAGCCGCACAACGAGGAGCCGAAGAAAGACGATGGCGCTGCAGGATAAGACGATCAAGCTGTGCAGCTGCAACGGCACCATGGCGCTCGATGCCAAGGCGCTCGCGGCGGCGCTGAAGCAGGGTACGCCGCTCACCGTGAACACCGAGCTGTGCCGCAAGGAGGCCGGCGTGTTCCAGGCCGCGCTCGGCGAGCCCGAGGTGCTGGTCGCCTGCACGCAGGAAGCCGCGCTCTTCTCCGAGCTGGCGCAGGCTGCCGAGGCCAAGGGCAAGCTCGACTTCATCAACATCCGCGAGACCGCGGGCTGGTCGGCCGAAGGCAAGCGCGCCACGCCGAAGATCGCGGCGCTGCTCGCGACCGCGGCGCTGCCCGAGCCCGAGCCCGTGCCGAACGTCGAGTACAAGTCGGCCGGGCAGGTGCTGGTCATCGGCCCGTCAACGGCGGCGCTCGACTGGGCGGCGCGCCTCGCGGGCGAGCTCGGCGGCGCGCTCGAGCCGAGCGTGCTCATCAGCGGGGGCAAAGGCGGCGAGCTGCCGGTGGAGCGCGCCTATCCGGTGTGGTCGGGAAAGCCGGTGCGCGTGAGCGGGCACCTGGGCGCGTTCGAGGTCGAGTGGCAGCAGGAGAACCCGATCGACCTCGAGCTGTGCACGCGCTGCAACGCGTGCCTCGACGCTTGCCCCGAAAACGCGATCGACTTCAGCTACCAGATCGATCTCGACAAATGCAAGGCGCACCGCAAGTGCGTCGCTGCCTGCGGCGCGATCGGCGCGGTGGATTTCTCGCGCACCGCGCGCGAGCGCCGCGAGAGCTTCGACCTGGTGCTCGACCTCTCGCGCGCGCCGCTGCTCGCGATGCCGGACCTGCCGCAGGGCTACGCCGCGCCCGGCGCCGATCCGCTGGCGCAGGCGCTGGCGGCGGCGAAGCTCGCGCAGCTGGTGGGCGAGTTCGAGAAGCCGCGCTTCTTCCAGTACCGCGAGGCGATCTGCGCGCACGGCCGCTCGGGCAAGATCGGCTGCACGCGCTGCCTCGACGTATGCTCGACCGGCGCCATCCGCGCCGACGGCGACCACGTCAAGGTGGACCCGCACCTGTGCGCGGGCTGCGGCGGCTGCGCCACGGTGTGTCCGTCGGGTGCCATGACCTATGCCTATCCGCGTGCCCCGGACTTCGGGCGGCGGCTGAAGACGCTGCTCGGCACCTTTCGCGAGGCGGGCGGC
>JBFFZT010000219.1:0-4409 GCA_041568535.1 Burkholderiales bacterium
ACAGGGTCCACGCGCGCCGCAGGGCGTCGAGGGCCTGCGCCGCATCGCCGCCCGCCAATGCCACCGCGCCATCCGCCTGAGCCGCGAGCGCGTTGAGCAGGGGCAGGGCATCGGGCTGCGCCGCCGCAGCACACAGCTCATTGGCGGCGGACCGAGCGGCCGCGAGGTCATCCACCGCAAGCATGATCTGAACGTAGGGCGCGAGCAGCCTGGCGCGCCCGATGCCGGCACCGGGTCCTGCCGCGCTCGCTGACTCGCCGACGACGCGGCGCATCGCCGCCGCCGCGGCATCCGCGTCGCCCTGTGCCAGGCGCAGCAGCGCGAGACCGGGCTGGGGCTCGAATCCCCTGCGCGCCGCCTCTGCATAGAACTTCTCGGCCGCCTCGAAGTTGCCCCACAACCGCTGCAACTCTGCCTGCTGGTAGAGCGCACGACCGGCGACTCGAGGCAGGGACTCGGCAAGCAGCTCGAACGCCTTTTGGGCGTCCTCCAGTGCGGAGCGCCACTCTCCTCTGCGCTGCATGACCTCGGCCCGATGCACCAGGCACTGGCCGCGAAACGCCACCAGCTGCGGCTGCGACACGCACCAATCGTTGAGGGCCCGCGTCCATTCGAAAGCGCGGCTCAGATCGAGGATTCGCTCGCAGATGGCGATCACCGCGCAGTAGATGATGCCCGCCAACGGCGGCGACACTTCGCCGGTGGTCACGGCGAGCATGGCCTCGTCCAGGCGGGCGGCGCCGCGGGGCGTCTCTCCCTTCTGGACTAAGGCTTGCCCGCAGGACAGCGCCGCGAGCGCCCTGAGCTCGGGATCGTTGAACTTCTCGCCGAGCGCCTCGGCCACCGTGAAGCACTGATAGGCGGCGTCCCCATCTCCCTTGCCCATGCAGAACAATCCCTGGATGACGGCGATGAGTCCGTGCTCGGGACTGTCGGGTTGCTCCTTGAGCAGCCGCTCGGTTCGCGAGACCCATGCTCCGCTCTGAGCGCCTTGCCCGCCCAGAAGCAAGACCAGGCTGCACCAGAACCCGGCGCGGGCCGCACGCAGCGCTTCACCCTGTTCGGCATACTCGCCGAAGGCTCGACCCCAGCTCGCCACTGCGTCGGCATCCCGTCCGAGCATGTACGCGGAGGTTCCCAGCCGCTCCAGGTCCGGTGCGGAGAGCGGCGTCTCGGCATCGGCGCTCGACAATAGAGCGAACGCCTCTCGCCATTCGCGGTTCATGAACGCGTGGGCGCCGGACGTAGGCTGCGCTGGTTTCATCGTTCAGCGTGGCTGATTTCACAGCCTCTGCAGTTTCTTCTCCGCCCCCGCGTACAGCACATCCCGCATCGCCTTCGCCGCCTTCGCGTGAAACGCCACCGCCGGCGGATCGAAGTCCCGAGAAGGCGTAGGCGCGGGGACAAAATGCCCGTACCGATCCTCCCCGCGCACCAGCGCAGCGCAATCCCAGCTCCCGACCACCTGCTTGGTCGCCGGCGGCATGAAGTGCATCGACACGCCGATGCGCCGGTCCGCAGACAGATTCGGCCCCGAGCCATGCGCCAGGCAATAGTTATGCAGCGACATCTCGCCAGCCTTCAACGGCATGTACGCCGCACGCGACTCGTCGAGCCCCGGGATCGCCTGCCCGCGCGTCAGCATGTTGTCCTGGTGGTAGGTGTCCTCGTGCTTCAGGGTCTCGCCCAGATGGGTCCCGGGCATGACTTTCATGCAGCCGGCTTCGACGCTGGCGTCGGAGATCGCGAACCACGCCGTGACCACGTTGCGGCTCGATAATCCCCAGTAGGTATTGTCCTGGTGCCAGGACACGAAGCTCTTCGAGCCGGCGTCCTTGATCCAGAAGATCGTGCTCCAGAGCAGGATGTCGGGTCCGATCAGCTGCTCGACCGGATCCAGCACGCGCGGGTCGCGGATCAGGTCGTTCAGCCACTTGAACAGCAGAAACGCGCGGCTGCGCTGGCCGGCCTCGAGCTTGCCGCCCTGCGTGGCTTCGAACGCTTCGAGCCGGTGCCGCAGCCCGGCTGCTTCCGCCGCCGGCATCACCGGCACCGGGCAGACGTAGCCGTCGCGCCGGTACTGCTCGACCTGTTTCGCGCTGAGCGCCATCGAATCCATGATACAGAATACGCCGTCACGTCCAGGGGGAGCGCATGCCGGAACTCAAGTCGACCTACATCGGTGAGCTCATGATGGAGATCACCGGGAGCTACATGCTGGGCGAGGCGCCGGTCGGCAAGCGCCGCCTCGACCGGCTCGACAAGGGCCACTTCAAGGGACCGAAGGTCCAGGCCGAGATGCTCACCGGCGGCATGGACATCCTGCTCGGCGGCGCCGACGGCGCGCTGCGGCCCGACGTGCGCCTGATCCTGAAGCTGGACGACGGCGAGATCCTGCTGATCCAGTACCGCGGCGTGCGCCACGCGCCGGCCGAGGTCATGCAGCGCATCGCCCAGGGCGAGCGCGTGCCGCCCGGCGAGTACTACCTGCGCACCAGCCTGGTGTTCGAAACCGCGTCGAGGAAGTACGGCTGGATGAACCGCATCGTCGGCGTGGGCGTCGGCCGGCGCGAGCCGGCCGCGGTAATCTACGATGTCTTCGAGGTTCTTTGAGGAAAGCGGAATGGACATCAAAGTCGGGCAAGTGCTGGAGTTCGTGACCGCCGCCACCGTGGAGGGCAGGGTCATCCCGCGCGGCACGCGCGCGCGGGTCGGCGCCATCCTCTCCGAAGTGACGGAGCCCAAGCTCACCCTCGTCCTGCTGGGCGGCGAGAAAGTCGAGACGATCGTCGTCGACCACCACGTCGCGGGCATTCACTGCCGTATCGTGAAGGGGGCCACCTAGACCGGCGCGGATCCCATGCGTCGCGAGCGGGATCTGGTCATCGTCGGCTGCGGCATCGCGGGCATGTCGGCGGCGGTGAGCGCGCTGCAGGCGGGGCTCGAGGTGACGCTCCTCGAGCGCGCGCCCGAGGAGGACTTCGGCGGCAACACGCGCTGGACCGAGGCCTACCTGCGCATGAAGAACGACGCCGAGGTGGCCGACGACTTCGAGCAGAAGTTCGCCGAGAACGCCGGCGCCAACCTCGACCCGAACGTGCTCGACGCGGTGGCCGGCGAGTACGCGCACTGGCCGGCGTACGTGAAGGCGCACCCGCTGCCCGATCCAGAGCTGATCGCGCACTTCGCGAACGGCGTGCCGCCGACCATCGCCTGGCTGAAGAGCTTCGGCCTGCGCTTCGCGCCGCAGCCGACGTACTTCCTCGTGCAGAGCACGACGCGCATCGTGGCGCAGGGCGGCGGCCTCGCGCTGATCGAGCGCCTGATGCAGGAAGCGAAGGCGCTCGGCGCCGACGTGCGCTTTCGCACCACCGCCGTCGAGCTCCTGCGCGACGCCGACGGCCGCATCGCGGGCGTGCAGGCGGTCGATCCCGAGGGCCGGCGCGCGGATATTCGCGCGCGCGCGACGCTGCTCGCGAGCGGCGGCTACGAAGGCAATCCGGAGATGATGACGCACTACCTGGGCGAGCGCGCTGCGCACATCCGCCCGGTGGCGCGTGGCGGCTATTACAACAAGGGCGAAGGCATCCGCATGGCGCTCGCCGCGGGCGCGGCGCCGGCGGGCGATTTCGGCTCGTACCACGCCGAGCCGGTCGACCCGCGCTCGCGCCAGCCCGAGGCGGTGGTGCACATCTATCCCTACGGCATCCTCGTCAACAAGCTCGGGCTGCGCTTCGTGAACGAAGCCCCGGGCATGGCCGACGCCTGGTACGACCCGATCACGCGCACCGTCGCCGGCCAGCCCGAGGGCATCAGCTGGGTGATCTTCGACGCGCAGGTGGAGGACATCCCGCGCTGGCGCACCTGCATCCGGTCCGAGGTGCCGCCGGTTGAGGCGCCGACGCTGGAGGCGCTGGTGGCGATGCTCGGCCTGCCGCGCGCGACGCTCGAGACCGTCGCCGCGTTCAACCGGGCTTGCCCGCCGGCCGCGGGCGAGTTCAAGCCGTTCGAGCTGGACGCGCGCGCGACGCGCGGCCTCGCCCTGGAGAAATCGCACTGGTGCCGGCCGATCGAGCGGCCGCCGTTCCGCGCCTACCCCATCATCTCGGCGAACTGCTTTACCTTCGGCGGGCTGAAGGTCAACACGCACGCGCAGGTGCTCGACAACGACGGCAAGGTGATGCCCGGCTTGTACGCCGCGGGTGAAACCGTGGGGCTCTATCATCAGGTGTATCCCGGTTCGACCTCGGTGCTGCGCGGCGCCGTGTTCGGGCGCACCGCGGCGCTGCACGTCGCCGCCTTCAAAAAGGACTGAACATGCCGGCTCGATTCCAGGACAAGGTCGTCGTCATCACGGGCGCCGCGCAGGGCATCGGGCGCGCCGCCGCGAATCGCTTCGCGTCCGAGGG
>JBFFZT010000220.1:0-4409 GCA_041568535.1 Burkholderiales bacterium
CCCGGCAGCACCACGCTCGCCTCTGCGGTGCCTTCGCGCAGCACGTAGGCGCCGCGCGATTCCTCGCCGAAGCGAATCAGGCGCGCGCCACGCGCGAAGGACACCGGGCGCGCGACCGACAGCAGCAGATGGCGCGCCGCATCATCCAGGCGCTCGAGAAACGGCCTTGCCGCGTCGTCGGTCGGCATCGTGTACGAGTGTACACTCGCCGCTCCATGGACCGTCCTGCGGACAACATCGACGCCGGTCGCGTGCTGGCCGTCGTGCAGAAGGTGGCGCAGGAGTCGCGCCCGCACCTGCAGCACCGCGCCGCGCTCGACAGCTCGCTCGAGAAGGAGCTGGGGCTCGACAGCCTCGCGCGCGTCGAGCTGGTGCTGCGGCTCGAGCGCGAGTTCGGCGCCAGCCTGCCCGAGCGGGCGCTCGCCGACGCCGAGACGCCGCGCGATCTGCTGCGCTTTCTTCTTTCCAGCGCCGGGCAGGCGCCGCGCGCCGCCGACACCAGCGTCGCCAGCCTCGCGCATGCCACCGACGTGCCGCCGCCGCGCGAGGCGCAGACACTCACCGAGGCGCTCCAGTACCACGTCGAGCGCCAGCCCGATCGCCTCAGCGTACACCTCTACGAAGAAGGACACGAGACCCCGATCACCTACCGCGCGCTCTACGAGGGCGCGCTGCGCTACGCCGCGCGCCTCGCCGACGCCGGCCTGCAGCCCGGCCAGATGGCGGCGATCATGCTGCCGACCTCGAAGGAGTACCTGTTCTCGTTCTACGGCGTGCTGCTCGCGGGCGGCGTGCCGGTGCCGCTCTACCCGCCGGCGCGCCTTACCACCATCGAGGATCACATGACGCGCCACGTCGGCATTCTGCGCAATGCCGGCGCCACGCTGATGATCACCATTCCCGAGGCGAAGGCGCTCGCCTATCTGCTGCGCGCGCAGGTGGAGACGCTCAACGCGGTGCTGGTGCCGGCCGACTTCGAGGACGGCGCCGGCGGCGGCGCGTTTGCGCCGGTGCGCGCCAAGCCGGGCGACATCGGCTTCCTGCAGTACACCTCCGGCAGCACCGGCAGCCCGAAAGGCGTGGTGCTGACGCACGCCAACCTGCTCGCCAACGTGCGCGTCATGGGCAGGGCGGCGCGCGCCGGGGCCGACGACGTGTTCGTGAGCTGGCTGCCCCTGTATCACGACATGGGCCTGATCGGCGGCTGCTTTGCCACGATGTATCTCGGGTTCCCGGTGGTGCTGATGTCGCCGCTCGCGTTCCTGTCGCGCCCCGGCGCCTGGCTGCGCGCCATCCACCGCCACCGCGGCACGATCTCGGGCGGCCCCAATTTCTGCTATGAGCTGTGCCTGCGCCGCATCGCCGACGAGGAGATGGAAGGCATCGATCTCGCCTCGTGGCGCTTCGCGTTCAACGGCGCCGAGCCGGTCAGCCCGGAAACCATGTCGGCGTTCACGGAAAGGTTCGCGCGCTGGGGCTTCCGCGCGAACGCGATGGCGCCGGTCTACGGCCTCGCCGAGTGCTCGGTCGGCCTCGCCTTCACGCCGCCGGGCGAGCCCTGGCGCGCGGACACGCTCGACCGCGAGCGCATGGCCGCGAGCGGCGAGGTGGTGCCGGCGCGCGCCGACGACCCGGCGCCGCTCAAGGTGGTGGGCTGCGGCCGCGCGCTCGAGGAGCACGACCTGCGCATCGTCGACGCCGCGGGCTTCGAGCTCCCGGAGGACCATGAGGGCGTGCTGCAGTTCCGCGGCCCTTCGGCGACCTCGGGCTACTACCGCAATCCGGCGGCGACCAGGGAACTGTTCCAGGGCGAGTGGCTGAACACGGGCGACCGCGCGTACCTGCGCGAAGGGGTGCTCTACCTCACCGGCCGCGAGAAGGACATCATCATCCGCGCCGGGCGCAACCTCAGCCCGTACGAGCTGGAGCACGCCGTGGGCGACCTGGCGGGGGTGCGCCGCGGCTGCGTGGCGGTGTTCGGCAGCCGCGATCCGGCCTCCGGCAGCGAGCGCGTGGTGGTGCTCGCGGAGATGAAGGAGACCGACCCCTCGCGCCGGGAAGACGTGAAGCGCATGATCAACGAGCTGGCGGTGAACCTGCTCGGCGCGCCCGCCGACGATATCGTGCTGGCGCCGCCCGCCACCGTGCCCAAGACCTCGAGCGGCAAGATCCGGCGCGTCGCCGCGCGCGAGTACTACGAGCGCGGCCCGTCCGCCGTGAAGCCACAGGCGGTCTGGCTGCAGTTCGTGCGCCTGGTGCTGGCGGGTGCGGCGCCGCAGCTGCGCCGCAGCTGGCGCGCGGTGCGCGGCCTCGCTTTCGCGCTGCGCGCGTACGCCGCGTTCGGCCTCGTATTCCCGTTCGTGCTGCTCGCAGCGCTGCCCGGACATGCGCGCCTGGGCTGGCGCGTGGGCAGCGCCGGCGCGCGCCTGTTCCTGCGCGCGGCCGGCATTCCGCTCGTGGTGCGTGGCGCGGAGGGCGTCCCGGCGGGCCCGGTGGTGGTGGCGGCCAACCACACCAGCTATCTCGACGCGGTGGCGCTCATCGCCGCGCTTGGGCCGCGGGCGTACGCGTTCGTGGCCAAGCGCGAGTTCGAGGCCAACCCCCTGATGCGGCTGCTGCTGCGCGGCTTCGGCACGATCTTCGTCGAGCGCTTCGACGTGCAAAAGAGCGCGGAGCATGCCGACGTGCTGGTGCAGGCGGCACGCGCCGGGCGCTCGCTCATCGTGTTTCCCGAAGGCACGCTGACGCGCAACACCGGACTGATGGCGTTCCGCGCCGGCGCGTTCCAGGTGGCGGCGCAATCGGGCGTGCCGGTGGTGCCGGTGGCGCTGCGCGGCGTGCGCTCGGTGCTGCGCGACGGCACCTGGTACGCGCGCCGCGCGCCGATCGCGGTGACGGTCTGCGCGCCCGTGGCGCCAGACGGCAGCGACTGGGCGGCGGCGGTGCGGCTGCGCGATCGCGTGCGCGCCGAGATACTGCGCTACTGCGGCGAGCCGGACCTCGCGCCGGCAACGGCGAAGGGCGACACTACGTCCTGACGGCGTCCTCGAGGAACTTCTGCAGGGCGCGCACCGGCGCCGGGTCGCCGGCGATGCCGGGGCGCGCCGCGATCATGCGCTCGCGCACCTCGCCCCAGTACGCCGCGTCGCGCACCAGCCTGACCACGATGTCGGCGAAACCGGCTTCCGTGTCTGCCACCAGCTCGTCGAGCCCCATGCGGCGCAGGATGCCGCTCGCCAGGCGCCCGCGCAGGAAGCGGCCTTCGAAGGCGACCACCGGCAGTGCGCTTTCGACCGCCTGCATCGCCGTGTTGTAGCCGGAAAAGCCGATGGTATCGAGATAAACGTCGGCCTCCTGCATGAGGCCGTAGAAAGCGGCGCGCCGTTGCCAGGGTATGAACGCCGCGTGCGCCGCGAGGTCCAGCCCGGCGCTGGCAAAGGCGCGCGCCATGCGCCCGCGCAGCCGCTGCATCAGTTCCGGCGGCTGCGGAATGAAGAACACGAACTGGCACTCGCCCAGACGCCGCGCGATCTCAATGAGCACCGCGTCATGGCGCGGCGTGTACTTGAAAGGCGTCCCGGGACACAGCAGCAGCGGCACATCGGCGCGCAGGCCGAGCGCGGCGAGGTCGACGGCCGCGGGCTCGACCTGCGCCGGCGTATGGACGCTGCCGAATCCCGGCAGGCGCACGAGCTTCTCGCTGTAGTGGGCCTCGGCGCCGGGCGCTTCGAGCGCGTCTGCGCTCAGGTAGTAGTCGATCGTCGGCAGCCCCGAGGTCTGCGGATGACCCCACGAGGTGGCCTGCACCGGCGCCAGGCGCAGGCCGGCCAGCTTCGCGGTGAGCGGGTCCATGCCGATTTCCGGGTAGATCAGGACGTCGAGCTGGTGGCCGCTGATGATCCGCGCCCACTCCGCAAAGTCGCTCTTGCCGTAGGTAAAGTGCGTCACCAGCGTCTTGGCGAGCGCGGTCTCGACATCGTTCGTGCTGCCCAGGTGAAACACCCGCAGATCGATGCGGCCGCGGTCCAGGTGCTGCAGCCAGCCCTTGATGATCGCGTGCCATACCGAGTGATCGCAGATCTGCGCGGAGACGATGCCGACGCGAAGCTCGGCGCGCGTGACGCGCGCCGGCAGCGGCACCCCGGCCGCCTCCTGCCAGCCCGCCATCAGCTCCGCGCACAAGGCGCCGTAGCGCGAAAGCGAAGGCAGATGGTCCCACTCCTGGTAGGCGAGGTAGAAAGGCTGCTGGCTGCCGACTGCGCGCATCGCCTTGCCGGGTCCGCGCTCCTGGCACCAGCGTTCCAGGGTCGCGAGCTCCGCGGCAAACGCGCTGCGGCTGGCGACCAGCTCGGCCTCGCTGTCGGCCACCATCGGCATCTGCGACATCGCCACCGCCCAGCGCGCTTCCG
>JBFFZT010000221.1:0-4399 GCA_041568535.1 Burkholderiales bacterium
GCAGCGCGGTCGCGCCCACGCATTCGCCGCCCTGCAGCGCGAGCGCGGTGACCAGCAGGTCGCCGACGCGGCGGATCTCGGGGATGCGGTTCAGCTGCGCGCGCAGCGTCTTCGACACCGCGGGCCCGGTGTTGAGGAAGTCGACGTACACGCAGCGCGCCCGGTCGTGCCCCGGGGCAAAGGCACGCTTGTAGGCGCCATCCTCCTTGGCCCAGCCCACGCCCCAGGCGTCCATCTCGCGGATGCGCGCTGGGCCTTCCTCGCACAGGAGCCGCGCCATCGCCGGGTCGCACAGTCCGCGACCTGCCGCGAGCGTGTCGGCATAGTGGTGCTCGGGATGGTCGAGCCCGCCCTCCTCGAGCGCCACGGCGACCGTCATCTGCGCCATGACGGTGGCCCCGCCGCGGCCGATCAGGCTGCGATCCAGCAGGATCACCGAGCGCCCGAGGCGCGCCGCCTCGATCGCGGCGTACATCCCGGCGCCGCCCGAGCCGATCACCAGCACGTCGGCGGCGAGGCGCTGCGCCATCGTCAGGCGACTTTCTTGGCGCGCGCCCCTTCGGCGAGGAGCCCGGCGGCGGCGAGCGCCTGGCGGATGCGCTCGATCTCGGCGGCCGGGAGCTTGACGAGCGGCGGGCGCACCACGGCGCGCGGCAGCTTGCCGAGCAGCACCAGCGCCTCCTTCATGCGGTTGTGCATGTCGACCCAGGGCTCGGTGTAGAACGCTTCCACCGTCGGCCAGATGCGCTCGTTGATTGTTTGCGCTCTGGCGAGGTCCTTGGCCTGCACCGCGCGCCACAGCTGCGCCTGCAGGTCGGCGATCACCGAGCCGCTGCCCGAAAGCAGGCCGTTGCAGCCGAGCGCGAGCGAGCTCATCAGCCAGGCGCTGTGCGTGGTGAGCACGTTGACCGCGGGCCGGCGCGACTGCAGCGCGCGGATCTGGCGCTCGTGCAGCTGCGGGTTGGCGCTCCAGTCCTTGATCGCGCGCACGGTGGGCACCGCCTCGATGATCTTGAGGAGCGTGGCGAGCGGGTAGCCCTGGCCGCCTGCGAGCGGGTACTGGAAGACGATGAGCGGCAAGTCGCTCGCGTCCGCTATGCGCCGGAAGTGCTCCACGGCCATCTCCGGGCGCTGGCCGAAGGTGAAGATGCCGGAAGGAAACACGAGCAGCGCCGAAGCGCCGCCTTCCTGCGCCATCTTCGCCAGGCGCGCCGCTTCCAGGCTGCCCTCGGCGTACACGCCGTTCACGATCGGAACGCGCTTGCCGATCTCGTCCTGGGTGATCTCGAGCACGCGCCGCTGCTCGTCGAACGTGCACGAGGCGACCTCCGACGCGTGCGCGTTGACGGTGAGCGCCGAGATGCCCTCGACCGCGCCGACGTCCTGCAGATGGGCGCGGTAGGACGCCTCGTCGATCGACAGGTCGTCGTTGAACGGCAGCAGCACCGCGGGAATGACGCCGTGCGGGAGGTAGTCGCGATGTCTCGGCATGGGGTGCTCCTTCGGCAGCGTAGCTGAGCGTAGTGTACCGCCGGCGCGTTTGCCCGGCGCCGCCGCGTGCCGCATGATGCGCGAGCGCATGCAGAACGACAACCAATACGACGCCGTGATCATCGGCGCAGGCGCGGGCGGGCTCGCCGCCGCCTGCGTCGCCGCGGCAGAGGGGCTGCACACGCTGCTGCTCGAAAAGTCGCCCCTGGTGGGCGGCACCACGGCGGTCTCGGGCGGCATGGTGTGGCTGCCGGCCAATCCGAAAATGGCCGCGGCCGGCATCGCCGACAGCATCGACGATGCGCGCCGCTACCTTGAGGGCGCCGCGCCGCCGACGCGCGATACGGCGGCCCGCGACGCGTTTCTCGCGCGCGGCAACGAGGCGCTCGCCTACCTGGAGGAGCGCACGGCGCTCAGGCTGCGCCCGGTGCTGAACTACCCCGACTACTACCAGGGGCTGCCGGGCGCAACGCCGGGCGGGCGCGTGCTCGAGCCGGTCGAGTTCGACGCGCGCGCGCTCGGCCGCGACTTCGCGCTGCTGCGCTGGCCGCTCGCCGAGTTCATGCTTTTCGGCCGCATGATGATCGCGCGCCCCGACCTGCCGCATTTTCGCGCCGCGCTCTCCGCACCGCGCTCGGCGGCGCGCGTGCTGCGTCTCGTCGCCGAATACGCGTGGCAGCGGCTCAGAGCGCCGCGCGGCACGCGGCTCGTGCTCGGCAACGCGCTCGTCGCGCACCTGCTCAAGTCGGCGCTCGAGCTGAAGGTGTCGCTGCGCCTCGGCACGCCGGTCGCCGGCCTCGTGCTGCGCGAGGGCGCGGTGGCGGGCGTGGAGATCGAGGCGCAGGGCGGGCGCGAGACGATCCTCGCGCGCGCGGGAGTGGTGCTCGCCACGGGCGGCTTCTCGCACGACGCCGAGTTGCGCGCGCGGCTCCTGCCCGCCGAGGTCTCGCCGCGCTCGCCCGTCTGCGCGACCAGCACGGGCGACGGCCTGCGCATCGGCCTCGAAGCCGGGGGCACGCTCGGCGCGCAGAACACCCACAACGCATACTGGGCGCCGGTGTCGCTGTTCCGGCGCGCCGACGGCAGCGACGGCGTCTTTCCGCATACGGTGGCCGATCGCGGCAAGCCCGGCATCATCGCCGTCACGCGCCGCGGCGAGCGCTTCACCAGCGAGGCGGTGTCGTACCACGAGTTCGTGCTGGCGATGTTCCGCGCGCACCGCGCGGGCGCGCCGCCGCCCGCGTTCCTGCTCTGCGACCGCGCAAGCCTGTGGCAGTACGGCCTGGGGGCGGTGCGGCCCTTCGCGCTGTCGCACGCGCATCACCTTGCCAGCGGCTATCTCACGCGCGCGGCGTCGATCGCCGGGCTCGCCGCGCGCCTCGAGATCGACGTGCCGGGGCTCGAGCGCACCGTGGACACCTACAACGCGGACGCGCGCCGCGGCGTCGACTCGCAGTTCGGCCTCGGCGGCGACGCTTACCAGCGCTTCCTCGGCGACGCGAGCAACCAGCCCAACCCGTGCATGCGGCCGATCGAGGCGCCGCCGTTCTACGCCATTCGGCTTTACGCGAGCGATCTGGGCACGGTGGCGGGGTTGCTCACCGACGGCGAGGCGCGCGTGCTGGGCGCGGACGGGCAGCCGGTGCCGAACCTGTACGCCTGCGGCAACGACATGAACGCGATCATGGACGGCGCCTATCCGGGGCCCGGCATCACGCTCGGCCCGGCGCTGGTGTTCGGCTACATCGCGGCGCGCGCGCTGGCGCGCAAGCGCACGCACCCGGTCGAGGGCTAGAATCCGTCACATGGCCGGCGCACCCTCACCTTCGCGGAGCCTGGACCTGCGCGACCCGCGCGCGGCGCGCCGCGCGATCCGTGGCGGCGCGCACACGAGCCATACTGCCGGCATCGCCCCCGGCTTCGTGCAGGGAAATCTGTGCATCCTGTCGCGCGAGTACGCGCAGGATTTCCAGACGTTCTGCGAGCGCAACCCCAAGCCTTGTCCATTGCTCGCCGTTTCCGAGCCGGGAGACCCGCGCCTGCCGGCGCTCGCCGAGGATCTCGACATCCGCACCGACGTGCCGAGCTATCGCGTGTTCCGCGACGGCGAGCCTGTCGGGGACGTGCCGGACATCCGCCACCTGTGGCGCGACGACCTGGTGGCCTTCGTGCTCGGCTGCTCGTTTTCCTTCGAGGAAGCGCTGATCGAGGCGGGCGTGCCCGTGCGCCATGTCGCCCAGGGCAAGAACGTGCCGATGTACCTCACCAGCATCGATACCGTGCCCGCGGGCCCGTTCCGCGGCAAGCTGGTGGTGTCGATGCGGGCCTTCACGCCCGCAAACGCGATCCGCGCCATCGAGATCACTTCGCGCTATCCGCGGGTGCACGGCGCGCCGGTGCACATCGGCAAGCCCGAGCTGATCGGGATCCAGGACCTGGACCGGCCGTGGGTCGGCGACGCCACCGAGGTGCACGACGACGAGCTGCCGGTGTTCTGGGCCTGCGGCGTCACGCCGCAGTCGGTGGTGCGCAACGCGCGCCCGCCGCTGTGCATCACGCACACGCCGGGCCACATGGTGGTGACCGACCTGACGAACGCGAGCCTGCGCTCGAGCGCGTAGCGCTCTAGCCCGCAAAGCGCGATTCGGGGAGGCCCTGCACGCTGGGTCGCAGCGCGAACAGGCTGCCGGCGAGCGGTTGCCGGGCGAGTTCCTCGGGCGACAGGCGCTGCGTCGCGGTGGTGATATAGAGCGTGCCGAGGTCCTCACCGCCGAAGCAGCAGCAGGTCACGTTGGTCACCGGCAGCGTGTAGGTGCGGTCCACGTCTCCCGCCGGCGTGTAGCGCACGACGCGCGATGTGCCGTAGTCCGCGTTCCACAGGCAGCCCTCGGCATCCACGCACGAACCA
>JBFFZT010000222.1:0-4384 GCA_041568535.1 Burkholderiales bacterium
CCGCGGTGACCCAGATGGAGGCCGCCGTGGTGAGGCCGCGCACCGTCAGGCCCTCCTTCACGATCACCCCGGCGCCGAGGAAGCCGATGCCGGTCATGATGCCCTGCGCCATGCGCGTCGGATCGATCACTACGCGCGAGCCGCTTTGTGAGAAGAACCACTGACCCTCGTACACCGTGACGAGCATCAGCAGGCTCGAAGCGATGCAGACCAGCGCGTGCGTGCGGAAGCCCGCGGCGCGACCACGAAAGCTGCGCTCCAGTCCGATGATGCCGCCGGCGGCCAACGCGGCCAGCAGCCGCAGCAGAATCTGCAGGTATTCGTCGATCAAGGTCTGGGGCGCCGTCCTGTGCGGCCATGTTACATGGGTTTTCCATGATCTTTCAATGAGTTCGCCAGACTCCCGGTGCTAGAATCCGCGCCATGAGCCTTGCCGTGATCGTGCTTGCCGCAGGCCAGGGCAAGCGCATGCACTCGGCCTTGCCGAAGGTGTTGCATCCGCTGGCGGGCCGGCCGTTGCTCGCGCACGTGCTCGAGGCGGCGCGGGCACTCGAGCCGGCGCAGCTCCTCGTGGTTCACGGCCACGGCGGCGCGGAGGTGCGCGGCGCATTCGCCGGCGCCGGCGTCACCTGGATCGAGCAGGCGCAGCAGCTGGGCACCGGCCACGCGCTGGCGCAGGCGCTGCCGCAGGTGGCGCGCGGCGCGCAGGTGCTGGTGCTGAACGGCGACGTGCCGCTGGTGCGTGTCGACACGCTCAAGCGGCTCGTGGCGGCCTCGGCGAAGGGCCTCGCCATCTGCACGTCCGACCTGACCGATCCGTCCGGCTATGGCCGCGTGGTGCGCGACACGCGAAGGCGCGTGCGCCGCATCGTCGAGCACAAGGACGCCAGCGCGCGCGAGCTGCGCATCCGCGAGTGGTACGCGGGCTTCCTCGCCGCGCCGGCGGCGCGCCTCGGGGGCTGGTTGGCGCAGCTCAAGCCCGCCAACGCGCAGAAGGAGTACTACCTCACCGACGTGATCGGCCTCGCGGTCAAGGATCGCGTCGCGGTACAGACCGTGAAAGCCGCAGACCCCTGGGAAGTCGCGGGCGTCAACTCGCGCCACGAGCTCGCGCTGCTCGAGCGCGCCTATCAGAACGCGCAGGCAAAGCGCCTGCTCGAGGCCGGCGTCGCGCTCGCCGATCTGTGGCGCGTCGACGTGCGCGGCGAGCTCGCTTGCGGGCGCGACGTGGCGATCGACGTCAACTGCGTGTTCGAGGGCCGCGTGCAGCTGGGCGATCGCGTGCGCGTCGGCCCGAACTGCGTGCTGCGCAACGTCACCGTCGATGCGGACACCGAAATCCACGCGTTTTCGCTGCTCGAGGACGCCACCGTCGGCAAGCGCTGCCGCGTCGGCCCGTATGCGCGCTTGCGGCCCGGGGCGCAGCTCGCCGAAGAAGTGCACATCGGCAATTTCGTCGAGGTGAAGGCGAGCCGGATCGGGGCCGGGTCGAAGGCCAACCACCTCGCCTACATCGGCGACGCGCAAGTGGGCGCGCGCGTCAACGTCGGCGCCGGCACCATCACCTGCAACTACGACGGCGCCGCCAAGCACCGCACCGTGATCGAGGACGACTGTTTCATCGGCTCGGACGCGACGCTGGTCGCGCCGGTGACCATCGCCAGGGGCTCCTACATCGGCGCCGGCTCTACCATCAGCAAGAACACGCCCGCCGGGCAGCTCACCGTGGCGCGCGCCAGGCAGATGTCGCTGCCCAACTGGAAGCCGCGGAAGAAATAGCCCATGTGCGGAATCGTCGGCGCCGCCGCGCGGCGCGACATCGTGCCGGTGCTGGTGGAGGGCCTGCGGCGGCTCGAGTACCGCGGCTACGACTCCTGCGGTGTCGCCGCCCTGGGCGCGAACGGGCTGGAGCGCGTGCGCAGTGTGGCGCGCGTAGAGGATTTGGCGGGCCAGATCCGCAAGCAGCGCCTCGGCGCCGAGACCGCGATCGCGCACACGCGCTGGGCCACGCACGGCGCGCCCGCGACGCACAACGCGCACCCCATGATCTCGCGTGGCGAGATCGCGCTGGTGCATAACGGCATCATCGAGAACTACGAGGCGCTGCGCGCCGAGCTGAAGGCTGCGGGCTACGAGTTCGACAGCCAGACCGACACCGAGGTCGTGACGCACCTCGTGCACAGTTTCTACGACGGCGACCTGTTCCAGGCGGTGCGGCGCGCGGTAAAGCGCCTCAGCGGCGCCTACGCCATCGCCGTGGTAGCGAAAGGCCAGCCGCACCGCGTGGTCGGCGCGCGCGCCGGCAGCCCCCTGGTGGTCGGCGTGAGCGACGGCGAGATGTACCTCGCCTCCGACGCGCTCGCGCTCGCCGGCACGAGCGAGCGCATCGCCTACTTGGAGGAAGGCGACGTTGCCGAGATCGGTCTCGAAGGCTTTCGCGTGCGCGATGCCGCCGACCGCGAGGTCGAGCGCAAGGTGCGCGCGGTGAAGGCCACGGCCACGCGGGTCGAGCTCGGGCCCTATCGCCACTACATGCAGAAGGAGATCTTCGAACAGCCCGGGGCGGTGGCCGATACGCTCGAGGGCATCGAGACGGTCAGCGCGGCGCCCTTCGGCAAGGACGCGGCGCGGCGGCTGCGCGGCGCCAAGAGCGTGCTGGTGCTCGCCTGCGGCACGAGCTACTACGCCGGCCTCACCGCCAAGCACTGGATCGAGTCGCTCGCGCGCCTGCCGACGCAGGTCGAGATCGCGAGCGAGTACCGCTACCGCGACAGCGTGCCGGACAAGGACGCGCTGGTGGTCGTGGTGTCGCAATCGGGCGAGACCGCCGACACGCTCGCCGCCCTGCGCCACGCGCGCAAGCTCGGCCACAAGTGCACGCTCGCCGTGTGCAACGTGGCCACCAGCGCCATGGTGCGCGAGACCCAGCTGCAGTTCCTCACGCGCGCGGGCATGGAGATCGGCGTCGCCTCGACCAAGGCGTTCACGACGCAGCTCGCAGGGCTCTTTCTTCTTGCGCTGGTGCTGGCCAAGCTGCGCCGGCGGCTGCCGGCGCGCGCGGAGAAGCAGCATCTGCGGCGCCTGCGCCACCTGCCGCAGGCCCTCGCCGCCGCGCTCGCCCTGGAGCCCCAGCTCATCGCCTGGTCGGAACGCTTCGCGAAGAAGGAGAACGCGCTGTTCCTCGGCCGCGGGCTGCACTACCCGATCGCGCTCGAAGGGGCGCTGAAGCTGAAGGAGATCTCCTACATCCACGCCGAGGCCTATCCCGCGGGCGAGCTGAAGCACGGGCCGCTCGCCCTGGTCACCGCCGAGATGCCGGTGGTGACGGTGGCGCCGAACGACGCGCTGCTGGAGAAAGTGAAGTCGAACATGCAGGAAGTGCGCGCGCGCGGCGGGGAGCTCTACGTGCTGGCGGACGCCGACACGCGCATCGAGCCGCAGGAAGGCATGCACGTCATCCGGCTGCCCGAGCACTACGGGCCGCTCTCGCCCATCCTGCACGTGGTGCCGCTGCAGCTCCTCGCCTACCACACGGCGCTCGCACGCGGCACCGACGTCGACAAGCCGCGCAACCTCGCCAAGTCCGTCACCGTAGAGTAGGGCCGTGAGCCGCTACGACGCGGTGATCATCGGCGCGGGGCACAACGGCCTCACCTGCGCCTGCTATCTCGCGCGCGGCGGTCTGAAGGTAAAGGTGCTCGAGCGCCGCGCGCGCGTCGGCGGCGCGGCAGTGACTGAAGAGTTCCATCCGGGCTTTCGCAATTCGGTCGCCGCCTACACGGTGAGCCTGCTGCAGGCCAAGGTGATCCGCGACCTGCGCCTCGCCGAGCACGGCCTGAGGATCGTCGAGCGGCCGTTCGCGAACTTCCTGCCGCTGGATAGCGGTTACCTCAAGGTGGGCGGTGGTGTCGAAGCGACGCAGCGCGAGTTCGCGAAGTTCTCCACGCGCGACGCCGAACGCCTGCCCGCGTACTGGGCGCGGCTCGAGCGCGTGGCGGATGTGCTGCGCGCGCTGGCGCTCGAGACGCCGCCCAACGTCGGCGGCGGCGTGCGCGATGCGCTGGCGGGGCTGCGCACCGGGTGGAGGATGAAGGCACTCGACATGGTTGCGCGGCGCGATCTGCTCGGGCTGTTCGCGCGCAGCGCCGCCGACTGGCTGGAAGACTGGTTCGAGTCCGATCCGGTGAAGGCGGCGTTCGGTTTCGACGCCGTCGTCGGCACCTTCGCGAGCCCTTATCACCCGGGCACGGCCTATGTGCTCCTGCACCACTGCTTCGGCGAGGTCAACGGCAAGCGCGGCCAGTGGGGCCACGCCATCGGCGGCATGGGCGCGATCAGCGAGGCGCTCGCCGCCGAGGCGCGGCGCCTGGGCGTCGACATCGAG
>JBFFZT010000223.1:0-4363 GCA_041568535.1 Burkholderiales bacterium
ACGCCGGCGGCGCGCGACGTTGCCCGCATGCCGCTGCGTTCATGATCGGACATCGAAGAAGCTCCTCTTCTGCCAAGGGTGGTGCTGCTTCGCTCGATGCTGCCCGGGCGCGCGCCGCCGGAGTTGATGCAGATCAAACGCGTTCCCGAATCGGGGACGCGCCTCTTAGGGCCGGGAAACGACGCAGTCGGGTGCGAATACCCGAGCGCAGTGTGGGGCTACTGGAAGCGGTAGAGGTAGGTCGCGCGCAGCTGCGTCGCGCTGTAGGAATTTCCGGACAGCGTTCCCTCTTCCATCTTCGAATCGATGCGCGCGAGCGAGAAGTCGAGCGTCCGGCTGCGGCTCAAGGGATAGTTGAAGCCGAGCTCGTAGATGAAGCTGGTCGCGTCGACGCGGTAGGCATTCGCCACGGCGAGCCCGAGCGGCGCGCGCAGCGCCGGATCGTCCTCCCAGATCGCGGTCAGCCCGCTGGTCGAGCCGGAGCTGAACACGTGGTCGCCCGCCTGGCGCGTGAGGCGCGCGTACGCCGTGTTGCGCACGCCCAGCCGCACGTCGAGCGTGCCCCAGAGGCGGTTGGTGGTCAGATCGTACAGGCCGACCGTGCCGCCGCCGCTGCGCTTGTCGAACCCCACCCCGCCCGAGACGCGCGTGCGATCGGTGAGGTGGCTGCCCACGCTCGCGTCGAGAGAAACGAGGGTGCCGTCGCGCAGCTCGCTGTCGGCGTGCCGCAGGTACGTTCCCTGCGCCGCGACCTCGTACCAGGGCGCGCCGAACTCGCGCGACGGCTGGTAGCGCCACGCGGCGCGGGCGACGAGCGCGAGGTGGCTGATGTCCTTGATGTCGGTGAAGTGCGCATAGCGCGCGGCGCCGCGCACCAGCACGCCGCTGCGGGGGGAGAGCAGATAACTGCGCGTCGCCGAGCCCTCGAGCACCAGGATGTTGTCGGACTTCGCGCCGTCCAGCAGGCCGCGCGTGGCGTTGTCGTCGTGCACGACCTCGCCCGACAGCCCGTAGCGCCAGTCCTCCGCCGCCTGCGCGCACGTGAGCGGCACGGCCAGCAGGGCGGCGGCGGCAATCGCGGTGGAGCGCTTCATCGGTCTTCCCCCGGGGTATGCTCCGCGTGATAATACGTCGCCCATGTCCATGCGGTCCAACGATAGCGAAGACCCGCGTCGCGCCTTCCTGCTGAAGGCGCTCGCCGCAGGACTGCTCGCGGTCGGCGGCATTCCCGCCGCGCGCGCGCAGCTCTTCGGGCGCCGGCCGCAGAAGCTCCCCGCGGGCCAGTCGGTGTACGAAGCCACCGGCAGCGTCACCGTGAACGGGCAGGCGGCGACGCGCGCGACGCGCATCGGCGCCACCGACCGCATCGAGACCGGCAAGGGCGCGCAACTGATCTTCGTCGTGGGGTTCGATGCGTTCCTGCTGCGCGAGGCGAGCCGCCTCGAGCTCTCGGGCGCGAGCGGCATCGTCAATACGATGCGCCTGGCCACCGGCGCGCTGCTCTCGGTGTTCGGCGCGGGCGCGAAGCGCCTCGTCACCACGACGTCCGCCTCGGGCATCCGCGGCACGGGCATCTACGTGGAATCCGAGCCCGAGCGCAGCTACGTCTGCACCTGCTACGGCGAGGTTCTGATCTCGACGCTGGACAACGCCAACGTCTCGGAGCGCATCGTCTCCAAGCACCACGACGCGCCGCGCTACGTCATGAAGGGGCGCATTGAACCGGCGCCGTTCATCAACCACACGGACGTCGAGCTGGCCCTGATCGAAGCGCTGGTCGGCCGCACGCCGCCGTTCTCGCTGTTCGACGAAGACTACGGCGGCGCACGCCGCTACTAATAACGACTGGAGGAGGAGGGAACCATGACAAGCAGCAGACTTACGCGGCTCGCCGCCGCGGCGGCGCTCGCCGCTTTTGCCGCCGGCGGCGCGCTCGCGCAGACCGTGAAGGTCGGCGTCGTCCTGCCCTACACGGGCGTGGGCGCCGAGTTCGGCCAGCAGGTGGACCGCGGCATGCAGGTGTACATGAAGCTCAACCCGGGCGCCTTCGCGCCGTACAAGGTGGAGCTGGTGAAGCGCGACGCCAAGAATCCCGGCGGCGCCACCGCGAAGACCGCGGTGCAGGAGCTGATCGCGCAGGACAACGTCGACATCCTCGCCGGCTTCATCTATTCGCCCAACGCCATCGCCTCGGCGCCGCTCGCCACCGCGGGCAGGAAGCCGATGATCGTGATGAACGCGGGCACCGCCTGGATCACGAACCTCTCGCCGATGGTGGCGCGGGTGTCGTTCTCCATGTGGCACTCGGGCTTCGCCATGGGCGAGGCGGCGGCGAAGACCGTGAAGGCGAAGACCGCGGTGGTCGGCTACTCGGACTTCCCGCCGGGCAAGGACAGCCTGGAAGCGTTCAAGACCGGCTTCGAAGCCGCGGGCGGCAAGGTGATCGACGAGATCCCGATGGGCGGCCCGGGGCAGGTGCCCGACTTCACGCCGTTCTTCCAGCGCGCGAAGGACAAGAAGCCCGACGTGTTCTTCGTCTTCGTGCCCGCGGGCGACCACGCGGTGGCGGTGGTCAAGACCTACGCCGCGCTCGGCATGCGCGACGCCGGCATCAAGCTCATCGGCCCGGGCGACATCACGCAGGACATCAAGCTGCAGGCGATGGGCGACGCCGCCATCGGCCTCATCACCATGCACCACTACCACGCCGACCTGGAGAACCCCGCCAACCGGCGCTTCGTCGCCGCCTGGAAGCAGGAGTTCGGCGCCGATTCGACGCCCGACTTCATGGGCGTGCAGGGCTACGACGGCATGGCGGCGATCGCGCACGTGGTGCGTACGCTGCAGGGCCGCATCGACCCGGACGGGGCGCTCAAGGCGCTGAAGGGCTGGAAGTACGACAGCCCGCGCGGCCCGATCATGATCGACCCCGAGACGCGCGACATCGTCATGAACGAGTACCTGAGCGAGCTGGTGAAGAAGGACGGGCGCCTGATGCAGAAGACCATCGGCGTGATCGAGGCGGTGAAGGACATGTGCAAGGAGCTTAAGGCCGGGAAGTGCGCGCAGTAGCGGCGCCGCGCGCCGCGCCGTAGATGGACCTGGCGAGCGTCCTGCTCGGGGGCCTCGCCTCCGGCATGGTGCTGTTCGTGGTGTCGGTGGGCCTGTCGGTGACGATGGGCCTGATGGGCTTCGTCAACCTCGCCCACGGCGGCTTCGCCATGCTCGGTGGCTACGCCGTGGTGCTCGCCATGCAGCACGGGGGGCTGCCGTTCCTGCCCGCGCTCGCGCTCGCCTTCGTGGTGGTGGCGATGGTCGCGGTCGTGCTCGAGCGCACGCTCTATGCGCGGCTGTACCGCGCCTCCGAGCTCGACCAGGTGCTGTTCACCATCGGCCTGGTGTTCGTCATGATCGCCGGCGTCACGCTCACCATCGGGCCCGAGTCGCAGACCGTGCAGCTGCCCGCGTGGCTGCGCGGCCAGACCGACCTCGGCTTCATGAGCTACCGCACCTACAGCCTCGCGCTGATCGCCGCGGGGACGCTGGTGATGCTCGGGCTGTGGTTCGGCTTCGAGCGCACGCGCATCGGTGCGCAGATCCGCGCCGCCGTTGACAACCGCAGGATGGCCGAGTCGCTCGGCGTGGACGTGGCGCGCCTGTTCACGCTGACGTTCGCGTTGGGCAGCGGCCTTGCCGCGCTCGGCGGGGGCCTGGGCGCGGAGATCCTCGGCCTGGATCCGCAGTACCCGCTGCGCTACCTCGCCTATGTGCTGATCGTGGTGGCGGTGGGCGGCCTGGGGCGCGTGAGCGGGGTGTTCATGGCGGCGCTCATCATCGGCGTGCTCGACTTCGTGCTCAAGGTGCAGTTCCCGAAGGGCGGCACGATGTTCATCTACGCCCTCGCCATCATCCTGCTGCTCGTGCGCCCGCAGGGCCTCACGGGGAGGCGCACATGAGCGCCGTTGCCGAGTACGCGGCACGGCATCGCCTGCGCTGGTGGGAGGCGCTGCCCTGGATCGCGGCGCTCGCCGCGTTCTTCCTCTTCCCGCGCTACCTCGCTTTCGGCACCGAGGTGCTGATCGTGATCCTGTTCGCGCTGTCGCTCGACCTGGTGCTGGGCTATGCCGGCATCGTCACCCTCGGCCACGCCGCTTTCTTCGGCGCTGGCGCCTATACGGTGGCGATGCTCGCCGCGCACGCGGGCTGGAACGAGCCGCTCTCGGGGCTCGCCGCCGGCGCGCTGGTGGCGGGGCTGCTCGGCCTCGCGAGCGGCTGGGTGCTGCTGCGCACGCACGGGCTCGCGCTGCTCATGCTGACGCTGTGCACGATGGCGCTGCTCGAGCAGGCGGCGAACATGGGCGCG
>JBFFZT010000224.1:0-4326 GCA_041568535.1 Burkholderiales bacterium
CGCCGAGCCGGTTTTCCGCGGCGGCGAGGTCGGGTTCCGCGATCCCCACCGCCTGGAAGCCGAGCTCGCCGCCCCATTGTTTGATCCGCGCCGCGAGCGCGCCGTAGTCCATGGGCCCCGAGTCTAGCCTCGAGCTTCCCGACGAGCGGGCCACGCTGCGCCTGGGCGCGGCGCTCGCCGCCGGTGTCGCGCCGGGCCGCGTACTGCACCTCTCGGGCGAGCTCGGCTCGGGCAAGACCACCCTCGTGCGCGGGCTGCTGCGTGAACTGGGTCACGCCGGCAGGGTGAAGAGCCCCACCTACCCCCTGGTTGAACTTTATGTCGTTTCAAGATTAAACTTGTATCACTTTGATTTTTATCGTTTCAAAGATCGGGGCGAATGGCTGGAATCGGGCTTCAGGGACTACTTCAACGCACAGTCGGCCTGCATCGTCGAATGGCCGGAGCGCGCGGGCGGCTTGTTGCCGCCCCCGGATCTTGCCGTGCGCCTGGAGATCTCCGGTCCGGGGCGGCGCGCCGGGCTGAGCGCGGGCACGCCGGTCGGCGAGGCCTGGCTGGCGCGCTCGCGGCAGCGCTATTCCTCGGCCAGCTAGCCGCCGCCCACGCGCAGGTCATCGCCACGCGCATCTGGCCGGCGCGCGACTACACGCGCGTTACCTTCGAATCGCGCCAGGCGCTCAACTACAGCATGTTCGGGCTGAAGAATCCCGAGCGCCTGGTGCTGGACCTCAACACCGACGACAGCGCCGGGCTGATCGCCGAGCTGCAGGCGAAGGTCGCCGAGGCCGATCCGTACATCTCCGTGCTGCGCGTGGGCACAAACCGCCCGGGCGTGACGCGCGTGGTGCTCGACCTGAAGGCGGAGGTGCGCCCGCAGGTGTTCGCGTTGAAGCCGATCGCCGACTACGGTCACCGCCTGGTGCTCGATCTGTATCCGCTGGTGCCGCCCGATCCGCTGGTGGCGCTGCTTGAGCTGAACGGGCAGCTCGCCGCGCCCCCGGCGCGCGGCGGCGAGCCGACCCCGCGCTCCGTGGTGCGCCTGGCAACCGTGGTCGTCGACCCCGGGCACGGCGGCGAGGATCCGGGCGCGCGCGGACGCCGCGGCACCAAGGAGAAAGACATCACGCTGCTGATCGCGAAGCGGCTGAAGGCGCTGATCGACGCCGAGCCCGGCATGCGCGCGGTGCTCACGCGCGACGGCGACTACTACCTGTCGCTGCAGGCGCGCGTGGAAAAGGCGCGCGCCGTGAAGGCCGACCTGTTCGTCTCGGTGCACGCCGACGCGTTCACGCGGCCGCACGCGCGCGGCTCTTCCGTGTTCACGCTGTCGCAGCGCCCCACGTCGGCCGCGGCGGCGTGGCTGGCGAAACAGGAAAACGACTCCGACCTGATCGGCGGCGTCAGCCTCGACACCCGCGACCCTTACCTCAAGCAGGTGCTGGTCGATCTGTCGCAGACCGCGACCAACGACCACAGCCTGAAGCTCGCCGGCGCGGTGCTCTCCGAGCTCGGCCAGATCAACACGCTGCACAAGGCGCAGGTCGAGCGCGCCGGCTTCGCCGTGCTCAAGGCCCCCGACGTGCCCTCGATCCTGGTCGAGACGGCGTTCATCTCCAACCCGCAGGAGGAGCGCCGGCTGCAGGACGAGCGCTACCAGGACAAGATGGCGCGCGCCATGCTTTCGGGCATCAAGCGCTACTTCAGCCTGCACCCGCCGCGCCCGCAGGGGCCGCTCGCGCAGCGCTGAGTCGGGTGTCAGGGCGCGGCGCGCCGGCGCTGCGCGCGCAGGAACTCCACCGCGATCGGCATCAGCGACAGCACGATGATCACCATGATCACTGCGGCGAGGTTGTCCTTCACCAGCGGGATGTTGCCGAACCAGTAGCCGGCGAGCGAGAGCGACACCACCCAGAGCAGCGCGCCGGCGACGCTGAAAGCCAGGAAACGCACGTACGGCATGCTGCCGATGCCGGCGACGAACGGCACGTAGGTGCGCACGATCGGCACGAAGCGCGCGATGATGATCGCCTTGCCGCCGTGGCGCTCGTAGAAGGCGTGCGTGCGATCGAGGTGCCGGCGGTTGAACCAGCGCGAGTCCTCGGCGCGGAACACCTTCGGGCCGGCCCAGCGCCCGATCCAGTAGTTGACGTTGTCGCCGCACAGCGCCGCGGTGACGAGCAGCGCCATCACCAGCCCGATGTCCATGCCGCCCGCGGCGGCGAGCGTGCCGACGACGAACAATAGCGAATCCCCGGGCAGGAACGGCGTCACCACCAGCCCGGTCTCGCAGAACACGATGACGAACAGCAGCGCGTACACCCACGCGCCGTACTCGGCGATGAACGCGGCGAGATGCACGTCGAGACGCATCGCGAAATCCCACAGCGCGGCGACAAGTTCCATGGCGCGATTCTATATACTCCCCGCATGAGCGCCATCCGCGTGATGCCCGAGCTCCTGGTCAGCCAGATCGCGGCCGGCGAGGTGGTCGAGCGGCCGGCCTCGGTCCTGAAGGAGCTGCTCGAGAACAGTCTCGATGCGCTCGCCACCGAGCTGCAGGTGACGCTCGAAGCCGGCGGCGTGAAGCGCGTACAGGTCGACGACGACGGCACCGGCATCGCCGCGGACGACCTCGCGCTGGCGCTCGCGCGCCACGCCACCAGCAAGATCGGCTCGCTGGATGACCTCGAGTCGGTCGGCACGCTCGGCTTTCGCGGCGAGGCGCTCGCCGCGATCGCCGCGGTGGCGCGCGTCGAGCTGGTGTCGCGCGCGCGCGGCACCGCGCACGCCTGGTCGGTCACTGCCGAAGGCGGCGCGCCGGGCGCCGCGCGTCCCGCGGCACGCGCGCCCGGCACCACCGTGTCGGTCGCCGACCTGTACTTCAACACCCCCGCGCGGCGCAAGTTCCTGCGCACCGAAGCGACCGAGTTCGGCCACTGCGACGAAGCGTTCCGCCGCATCGCGCTGGCGCGCCCCGGCCTCGCCTTCACGCTCAAGCACAACGGCCGCGTCTCGCTGCACCTCAAGCCGCAGGCGGCGGCGGCGCGCGCCGCCGCCCTGCTCGGCGCCGAGTTCGCCGCCGCATCGGTGGGGGTGGATGCGCAGGCCGGGCCGCTGCGGCTGCACGGGCTCGCCGGCACGCCGCAGGCCGCGCGCAATCGCGCCGACGCGCAGTACTTCTTCGTCAACGGGCGCTACGTGCGCGACCGGCTCCTCGCGCACGCGGTGCGCGAGGCCTACCGCGACACGCTGCACGGCGAGCGCCAGCCGGCGTTCGTGCTCCATCTCGAGCTCGACCCGCGCGGCGTCGACGTCAACGTGCACCCGGCGAAGACCGAGGTGCGCTTTCGCGACGCGCGCGCCGTGCACCAGTTCGTGTTCCACGCGCTGCAGCGCGCGCTCGCGCCCTCCGCCGCCGCGGCCCCGGTGAGCTACGCCAGCGTCGCGGCGCCGGGCCCCGCGATCCAGGCGGCGCTCGCGATGCACGAGCCGGCGATGGCGTACCGACCGGCCCCCGCACCGCTGCCGGTCTCCGAGAAGGCGCCGCCCCTGGGCTACGCCCTCGCCCAGCTGCACGGCGTGTACATCCTGGCGCAGAACGAGGCCGGCCTCGTGCTGGTCGACATGCACGCGGCGCACGAGCGCATCCTGATGGAGAAGATGAAGCTCGGGCTGGACGCCGGCGCCATCGAGCGCCAGAGCCTGCTGGTGCCGGCGGTGTTCCGCGCCGAGGCGCTCGACGTCGCCACGGCGGAGGAGAACCGCGCGGCGCTGGAGAAGCTCGGGCTGGAGCTCTCCGTCGCCGGCCCGAACGAGCTCGCCGCGCGCGCGGCGCCGGCGCTGCTTGCCGGCGGCGACGTGCCGGGGCTCGCGCGCGCGCTGCTGGCGGAGCTGCGCGAGTTCGGCGCCGCGCAGGTGCTCGCCGCGCGGCAGAACGAGCTCCTCGCCACCATGGCCTGCCACGCCGCGGTGCGCGCGAACCGCGCGCTCTCGATCCCGGAGATGAACGCGTTGCTGCGCGAGATGGAGGAGACCGAGCGCTCGGGCAGCTGCAACCATGGCCGTCCCACGTGGTATCAACTCACGATGAGCGACCTCGACAAGCTGTTCCTGCGCGGCCGATGAGCGGCGTGCTGATGATCACGGGCGGCGGCCGCGGCATCGGCGCCGCCACCGCGCGGCTCGCGGCGCAACGCGGCTACGCGGTGTGCATCAACTACCTGCGCGACCGCGACGCGGCCGAAGCCGTCGTGCAGGAGATTCGCGGCAGCGACGGCCGGGCGATCGCGGTGGCCGGCGACGTCGCGCTCGAGAAGGACGTCCTGC
>JBFFZT010000225.1:0-4324 GCA_041568535.1 Burkholderiales bacterium
GCACTCCTCGGCGCCTTCGCCGGCCTCGCGCTGACGCGGGCGGCGCACGGAGCCAAGCGCATGCACACCCGACCCATCCCCGCGAGCGGCGAGGCGCTGCCCGTCATCGGCCTCGGCACCTGGCAGACGTTCGACGTCGGCGGCAACGCCGCGGCGCAGGCGCCGCTGAAGGAAGTGCTGCAGGCCCTGTTCGACGCGGGCGGGCGCGTGGTGGACTCCTCGCCCATGTACGGCTCGAGCGAGTCGGTGGTGGGCGAGCTGTGCGCGCAGCTCGGCATCTGCGAGCCGCTTTTCATGGCCACCAAGGTGTGGACGCAGGGACGCGAGGACGGCATCCGCCAGATGCAGCGCTCCATCGAGCGCATGCGCGCCGCGCCGCTGGACCTGATGCAGGTGCATAACCTGGTCGACGTCGAGGCGCACACGAAGACGCTCCTCGAATGGAAGGCGCAGAAGCGCGTGCGCTACGTCGGCATCACGCACTACGCGAGCTCCGGCCACGCGGCGATCGAGCGCTGGCTGAAGACCAAGCAGTACGACTTCGTGCAGATCAACTACTCGCTCGACGAGCCGGAGTCGGAGCAGCGCCTATTGCCGCTGGCGCAGGCGCTCGGCGTCGCCGTGATGGTGAATCGCCCGTTCGCGACGGGCAGCATGTTCCGGCGCACGCGCGGCAAGCCGCTGCCGCCGTGGGCGGGCGAGCTCGGCATCGAGAGCTGGGCGCAGTACTTCCTCAAGTGGATCGTCTCGCATCCCGCGGTGACCTGCGCCATTCCCGCGACCTCCAAGCCCGCGCACATGCGCGACAACGCGGCCGCGGGCGCGGGCGCGCTGCCGGACGCGGCGGGACGGCGCCGGATGCGCGAGTACTACGACGCGCTCTAGTCGTATCCCGGCGGCGGCGTGAAGGCGAAGTATTCCTTCTCGATCAGGCGCGCCACCGCGATCGTGCGGTAGTCGCCGTACTGCGGGCCGATGATCTGCACGCCGACCGGGAGCTTGCCGCCGGCGAGCTCGATCGGCGCCACGCTCGAGGGCAGCAGGCACATGCCCGAGTAGCCCGCCCAGAACATCTGCGTGGTCGAGGGCTGCGGCTTGCCGTTCACCTCGATCATGCGCTCCCAGCGCTCGCCGCGCTGGTTCTGCGGGAAGGCGGGGGTGGCCGCCGGCGGGCACAGCAGCACGTCCCAGGACCTGAAGAACTCGGCCCACAGCAGGCGCATCTGGTGGCGGCGGTTCGACCAGCCGAGCCACTCCTTGTGGCGCATGACGTTGGCGCGCGCGGACTGCGCCTCGTAGCTCATGTCGGTGGCCGGGCGCTCCTTGGCCAGCCGCTCCCACAGCTCGACGTGGTGCGGGGGCTGGCGGTTCGAGGTCGCCGCGCGCAGCAGCGCAATGAACACCTTGTGCGCCTCGTCCGGGTTGAAATCGGGCCGCGCCTTGTCGGAGACCTGGGCGCCCTTCTTCGCCAGCGCGCTCGCCAGGCGCTCGATCGCGCCCGAGACCGCGACATCGACTTCCGCCGTCGAATGCGACGGCATCACCGCGACGCGCAGCTTGCGCAGCGACGCGAGCTTCGGCTTGGGCAATGCGCACTTCCAGCCGGTGCCGTCGATCTCGTCCGCCCCGGCAATGAGGTCCATGGTGAGGCGCAGGTCATCGGCGCTGCGCGCCATCGGCCCGATGGCGGCGATGTCCCCCGGGTGCAGCGCGCCCGGGTACGAGTGCCCTTTCGGCGAGCACACGCCCCAGGTCGGCTTGTGGCCGTACACGCCGCAGTAATGCGCCGGATTGCGGATCGAGGCGGCGATGTCGCTGCCCAGTTCCAGCCCCGCGAGGCCGGCCGCGAGCACCGCCGCCGAGCCGCCGGAAGAGCCGCCGGGCGTGCGCAGCAGGTCCCAGGGGTTGTTGGTCGTCCCGTAGAGGGGATTGAAGGTCTGCCAGTCGGCGGTGTAGGCCGGCACGTTGGTCTTGCCGAAGACGATGGCGCCGGCCGACTTGAGCCGCTGCACGGCGAGGGCATCGTGCTTCGCGATGTTGCCCTTCAGCTCGGTCAGGCCGCGCGTCGTGGGCCAGCCGGCGACGTCGAAGGACTCCTTCACCGTCATCGGCACGCCGTGCAGGGGGCCCTTCTTTCCCTTGGCGCGGTCGGCGGCGCGCGCGGCCTTGCGGCCGGCGTCGAGGTCCATGACGCAGATCGCGTTCAGCGCGCGGTTGTGCTGGCGCACGCGCGCCGCGTAGAGGTCGAACAGCTCGACGGCGCTTATCTTCTTCGCGCGCAGCGCCTGCGCGAGCCGGGTGGCAGACCAGAAGGCCGTGTTCATGTTTCCCCCGCAAGATGCCGGCCGGCGAGCCAGCCGAAGGTCATGGCGGGCCCGAGCGTGATCCCGGGCCCCGGATAGTTTCCGCCCATGATCGACAGGGCGTCGTTGCCCGCGGCATACAGGCCCGGGATCGGGCGCTTCTGCTCGTCGAGCACCTGGGCGTGGCCGTTGGTGTGGATGCCCGCGTAGGTGCCGAGGTCGCCGATCTCGACGCGCACCGCGTAGAACGGCGGCTGCGCGAGCGGCGCCACGCACGGGTTGGGCCGGATGTCCACATCGCCATAGAAGCGGTTATAGGCGTTCTCGCCTTTGCGATAAACGGGGTCTGACCCCTTCTTGGCGTGCTGGTTGAACTCTTCGACGGTGGCTTCGAGCGCGGCGTCGATCTCGGCCACGCGCGCGAGCTCCGGGATCGTCTTAGCCGAGATCAGGTAGCCCGACTCGAGGTGCGGGCCGAGCGGCAGCGGCCGCGGCTTCACGAATCCCAGGCCGTAGGCGCGGATCGCGCGGTGGTCGGTGACCAGGTACGCGTGCGTCTCGCCCGTCTTCAGCAGCGCCTGCACGAAGTCGTGGTAGGAGTTGCCCTCGTTGACGAAGCGCCGGCCCTTCGCGGTCACCGCGATCACGCCAGGCTTGGCGCGGTCGATGAAATGCGGAAACAGTCCCCAGGCCCCGCCGCCGCGCGGCACGCGCGACACCGGCACCCAGGCCGCGGCGTTGGGCAGGGTCTCGTCCAGCCTGCCGCCGATCGCCTGCGCGAGCTTCAGCCCGTCACCGGTGTTTCCGGGCGGCGCGGGCGAGTAGTGCTCGGCGTGCGGGAACAAGCGCGCGCGGCGCTCGGCGTCCTGCGGAAAGCCGCCGCAGGCGAGCACCACGCCCTTGCGCGCGCGCACGCGCACCGCCTGGCCGTCTTTTTCCACCCTGGCGCCCGTGACCGTACCGCCGTCGCGCGTCAGCTCCTTTACCGGCGCCCCGCTCCACAGCTCGACGCCTGCGTCCATGGCCGACTTCAGCAGCCGTCCGGCAAGCGCGTTGCCGTTGGTGAGCCGCACGCCGCGGCCGTGCAGCAGGGTCGCCGCGCCGTGGCCCAGCAGCCGCCGCGCCACGAACAGGGCCGAGCCGAGCGACTTCGACCAGCGCATGAAATGCACCAGCTCCGCGCCCGAGCCGATCATGATGCCGAACACGGTGAGCTCGGGCAGCGGCGGCCGCAGCCACTTCAGCTTCTTGCCGAGGTCGCGGCCGTCGAAAGCGCGCGCCACGATCGAGCGCCCGCCGGGGCGGCCGCCGGGCGCATCCGGGTGATAGTCGGGAAACGTGGGCGAGGCGTCGAACTGCACCGCGGTCTCGCGCGTGAAGTACTCGACCATGCGCGGCGCGGCGCGCAGGAACGCATCGACGCGCTCGGCGTCATAGTGCTCCCCGGCCTCGTGCAGCAGATAGGTCGCGGCGTCCTGCATCGAGTCGGCGACGCCGATCTCGCGCTGCATGGGGTGGTTCGGAATCCACAGCCAGCCGCCCGAGAGCGCGGTGGTGCCGCCGAACACGGGCTCTTTCTCCGCGACCAGCACCTCGAGCCCGGCCTTCCTCGCGGTCACCGCGGCGGCGAGCCCGCCCGCGCCCGAGCCCGCCACCAGCACGTCGCAGTCGAAATGCATGCCTCATCTTAACCGGGAGCCCGCGCTAGAATTCCCTACGTTTCGCTTGGAGGAGGTCCCATGCTGCAAGAGCGCATTCCCGACCTGGCGCAGTGCGTCGAGCCCGACCGCGTGCGCAAGGAGGTCTACACCGACCCGCAGATCTTCGCGCTCGAAATGGAGCGCATCCACGAGCGCTACTGGATCTACTGCGGCCACGAGAGCCAGGTGCCCAAGCCGGGGGACTATTACACGGTGCAGATCGGCCGCCAGCCGATGCTCATGGTGCGCGGCAAGGACCGGAAGGTGCACGTGCTCTATAACCGCTGCCCGCACCGCGGCAACATGATGTGCGGCGACCGC
>JBFFZT010000226.1:0-4309 GCA_041568535.1 Burkholderiales bacterium
CCGCCGGCCCGTGCCGCGCGCGAGGCCGAGGCCCTGGCCGAAGGCGCGCAGGCCGTAGCGGTCGTTGCCCGCAAGGTCGAGGACGGCGCCGAGCCCGGCGAGCGCCGCGCCGAGCCCGAACTCGCCCGCTTCGTAGACGTCGTCGCCCGCGACATCGACGAGCAGCGACACGCCGCCCACGGCGGCGCCCCACGCGGGGCCGCTCGATTCGTAGCGGTCGTTACCGCCAAGGTCGATGAGGGCCGCGAGGCCGTGCAGCACCAGGTCGCTCCCCGCGTAGCGGTCGTTGCCGCCGGGATCGATGAGGACGAACACCTTCCCGCTGCGCAGCGGCGCGAGCTCGTGCACATCGTCGCCCGCCGTGCCGATGACGATGACGCCCGCGTCGAAGACGATGCGCGCCCCCAGCGGCGGGAAGAGGACCCGCGACCCGCCCGCGCGCAGCGCCTGGAGCAGCCGCGCATTGGCGGCAAGAAAAAGCGACGTAGCGTGCCGCAAGGTGCTCTCATCGATGCGCGCGGCGATCTCGCGCTGCAGCTGGGGCGTAGGCAGCGCTGCGGGCAGCTCGCCCAGGTGCGGTAGCGCAGCGCGCAGGGCGCGTTGCGCCTCAGCGAGCTCCGCCACGTAGGGGTCGAGCAGCACGCTCAGCTCGAGCGACAGCCCTGAGCTGGCCGCTACCGGTACGGCGAGCTGCGTGATCGCGGCTGGCACCGTGCGTTTGAAGAGCGCCGCGGCGTCCTGCGCCGCGAGCGGTTGCGCCAGTAGCTCGCGCACCACTGCCGGCGAGGGCGGTGGCGGGCCTTCGTGGCGCAGGAGGTTGTCGATGACCTGGATCGGCTGCGGCGCCGCGCAAGCCGCGAGGAGCAGGACGAGTGCGGTTGTGAATGTTGCGCGCATGGCAGAATCCGGGCGAAAGGATACCCGGCATGGACCTGACGCAGCGCATTCGGGAAAAGCTCAAGGGACTGCTGCCCGAGCTTCTCGGCATGCAGCTCGAAGAGGTAACGCCGGACCGCGTGCGCGCCACGCTTGCCGTTCGGCCCGAGCTTTGCACCGGCGGCAGCGTGCTGCATGGCGGCTCGATCATGGCGTTCGCCGACACGCTCGGCGCCATCGGCACCATCGTCAACATGCCGCAAGGCGCGAGCACGGCCACCATCGAGTCGAAGACCAACTTCATCGGCGCCGCCCCCGAGGGCTCGGTGGTCACGGGCGAGGCGACTCCGGTGCACAAGGGCCGCACCACGCAGGTCTGGCAGACGCGCGTCACGGGCGCGGACGGCAAGCTGGTCGCACTGGTGACACAGACGCAGATCGTGAAGGCGCCCAAGAGCTAGTCCGGGCCGCTCGCTATAATGCCTGCGCACAACCCCGGAGGCGCAGTGCGCGATCTGGTCGGCGGCATTCGGCGCTATTTCATCTATGCGGGGCTATTCAGCCTGGCGATCAACGCCCTGCTGCTGGTCCCGGCGATCTACATGCTGCAGGTGTTCGATCGCGTGCTCTCCAGCCGCAGCGAGGAGACCCTGGTCATGCTGTCGGTGGGCGCGCTCATCGCGCTCGCCCTGATGGCGGCGCTCGACGTGCTGCGCGCGAAGCTGCTCGCGGCCTGCGGCGTGGTGCTCGACCGGCAGCTCGGGCCGCAGGTGCTGGAGCGGGTCCTCGCACAGACCTCGCGCCTCTCGGGGGCGGAGTACCTGAACGGATTGCGGGACGTGGCGGCGCTGCGCAATTTTCTCGTCGGCGCGGGGGTCATCGCGCTGTTCGACGCGCCCTGGCTGCCGCTGTTCCTCATTCTCATCTACCTGTTTCACCCGGTGCTCGGCGCGGTGGCGCTGGCAGGCGCCGTGCTGATGGTCGTCCTGGCAATCCTGAACGAGCGCCTGACGCGCGCGCCGCTCGAGCAGGTGCTCGCGGCGGGACGGCGCGCTGGACGCTTTGTCGACGCGGCGGCCGGGAGCGCGGAGACGGTGAGCGCGCTCGGCATGCAGCAGGCGGTGACGCGGCGCTGGCAGTCGCTGAACGAGGCGGCGCTCGGCGAGCAGGCGCAGGCGAGCAGCGTCGGAGCGACCTTCGCCGGGCTCACCAAGTTCACGCGCCAGTTCATCCAGATGGCGATGCTCGGCGCGGGCGCCTACCTGGTAATCACGCAGAATCTGTCGGCCGGCGTGATGATCGCCTCGACCATCATCCTCGGGCGCGCGCTGGCGCCGGTGGAGACGCTGGTCGCGGGCTGGCGTCACCTCGTCGAAACGCGCGCCGCCTGGCAGCGGCTGCAGAAGCTGTTCGCCGCCCTGGCGCCGGTGCAGGCGGGCACGGCCCTGCCGGCGCCGCGCGGGGAGCTGGCGGTGGAGCGCGTCGTGTACGGCTTCGCGGGCGTCGAGCGCCCGGCCCTGCGGGGCGTGTCGTTCGGCTTGAAGGCGGGACAGTCGCTCGGCGTCATCGGCCCCACTGCCGCCGGGAAATCCACTCTCGCGCGCCTCATCGTGGGGGTATGGAAGCCCGCGGCGGGGGCGGTGCGGCTGGACGGCGCGGACGTGGCGACCTGGCCGCGCGAGCAGCTCGGGCCCTACGTCGGCTATGTGCCGCAGGCGGTGGCGCTGTTCGGCGGCACCGTGGCGGCGAACATCGCGCGCCTGGGCGAGCCGGATGCCGGCGCCGTGATCCAGGCCGCGCAGCGCGCGCACGCGCACGAGATGATCCTGCGCCTGCCGAAGGGCTACGACACCGAGGTCGGCGACGCGGGCGCGGCACTGTCCCCGGGGCAGCGGCAGCGCGTGGCGCTGGCGCGCGCGCTGTACGGCGAGCCGCGCCTGGTCGTTCTGGATGAACCGAACGCCAACCTCGATGCCGAAGGAGAGGAGGCGCTCGTGCGCACGCTGAACGACCTGAAGCAGTCCGGGGTGACCGTGGTGGTGGTCGCGCACCGGCCGTCGCTCCTGGCCAACGTCGACATGCTCCTCGTGCTCAAGGACGGTGTGGCCGAGATGTTCGGGCCGCGCGCCGAGGTCATCGCGCGCGTGACGCGCAGCATGCCCCCGGTGCGGGGGGCGGCATGAACGCGGCGCGCACCGAGACCCGCGAGCTGACGCGCATCACGCGCGGCGGCGTGGCGATATTCGTGGTGGGGGTGCTCGGGCTGGGGAGCTGGCTGGTGCTCGCGCCGCTCTCGGGCGCGGTCATCGCGCCCGGGTTCGTCAAGGTGGACATGAACCGCAAGGTCGTGCAGCACCAGGAAGGCGGCATCGTGAAGCAGGTGCTGGTGCGCGACGGCGAGCAGGTGCGGCAGGGGCAGATCCTGGTGGTGATCGACGACGTGCGGCTGGATGCGACGCTGGACCTGCTGCGTACCCAGCACGACGGCGAGCGCGCCAAGGCCGCGCGGCTCGAGGCCGAGCGCGCCTTCCTGCCCGAGGTGAAGTTCCCGGCGGAGCTCGTCGCACGGCGTAATGAGCCCAAGGTCGCCGAGCTGCTGCAGCGCGAGACGGCGCTGTTCCGCGCGCGCCGCGAGGCGCTCGACAGCCAGGTGGCGGTGCTGCGGAAGCAGATCCGCCACACCACGGACGAAGCGCAGGCGCTCGCAGGCCAGATCGCCGCCGAGGAGCGCGCCCTGAAGTCGCAGAAGGAGGAGCTGGAGGTGAACCGGGCGCTGCTTAGCCAGGGCTTCGTGCAGAAGACCCGGCTAATGAGCCTGGAGCGCGCGGTTGCCGATTACGAGGCGCGCTGGGAGGAGCATCGGGCGGAGCTCGCGAAGACGCGGCAGCGCGCGTCTGAATTGGAGTTGAGGGTCCTGGCGCAGCGCAACAGCTACGTGCAGAGCGCCGCCGACGAGCTGAAGGAGACGAGCACGCGGTTGTTTGATCTCGAGGAGCGGCTGCGGCCTTCCAAAGATGCCTCCGACCGGCAGCGCATCGCCGCGCCGATCGCCGGGGAGGTGGTGGGGATGAGGGTGTTTTCTCCTGGGTCGGTGGTCGGGCCGCGCGAGGTGCTGATGGAGATCGTGCCGGAGGACAAGACTTTGGTCGTCGAGGCGCGGATTCGGCCCGAGGACATCAACCACGTGCGCGCCGGGTATCCGGCTGAGGTGCGGTTGACGGCGTACCAGACGCGGACGACGCCGTTGGTTGCCGGCAGCGTTAACTACGTGTCTGCCGACCGGATGGTGGATCCCCAGTCGGGGGCGCCGTATTACGTGGTCAACGTGGACGTGAGCGCGGGCGCTCTGGCGGATGCGGGGAACCTGCGCATGCAGGCCGGGATGCCTGCGGAGGTGTATATCCGTACGGATAGCCGTACGGCGTTCGACTAC
>JBFFZT010000227.1:0-4303 GCA_041568535.1 Burkholderiales bacterium
ACGTGCGGCATGTCGGCGGGGAAGAAGCACGCCTCGCCCGGCGCCAGATCGAAGGCTTCGCCGCCGACTTCCACGTGCGCCGCGCCCTCGAGCAGGTAGCACACCTGCTCGATGCCGGGATGCGCGTGCGGCAGCGCGCCCTTGCCACGCTCGACTTCCCCGATCAGCATCTCCACCTGCCGGGCGCCCACCGTCTCCTGGCCGATGAGGCGGAAGTTGCGGGTGCCCGTGTGGTTCGCCGGCGAGTACGGCGCGACGTCGGACTGGCGCACGTGATACTTCGAGCGCGCCATCAGCGCCGGTCGATCCAGTTGTGCTGCGCGATGCCGCCGTCGACCGCGATGGTCGCGCCCGTGACGTAGGCGCCGAAGCGCTCCGAGAGCACCGCGAGCGCCATCTGCGCGATGTCGGCCGGCGTGCCGAAGCGCCCCATGGGGATGGTGGCGAGCAGCCCCGGGTTCTTCGACGCGTCGAACCCCCCGCCCGGGATCGCGCCCGGCGCGATGGCGTTCACGCGGATGCCGTCCTTGCCGAGCGCGCGCGCGAACTCGCGCACCAGCATCGTCTGCCCGGCTTTCGCCGCGCTGTAGTGCGGCAGGTTGCGCGGCGCGTAGGCGTGCAGCGAGGTGATGTAGAGCATGCGCCCGCGCAGTTTCTGCTCGCGCATGTGACGACCGAGCGCCTGCCCGAGCAGGAAGCCCGCGTTCAGGTTCACCTCCTGCATCGCGCGCCAGGTCTCCTCGCTCACTTCGAGCGCGGTGTCCTCCTCCTTGCGCCGCGGGCTCGCACTGTGCACGAAGATCGACACCTTGCCGAGCTTGGCGATCGCTTCCGCCGCCAGCCGCTTCGCCTCGCCCGGCTTCGACAGGTCGACGTTCAGGTCCGCCCCCTTCAGGTCCGCGCCCAGCACGCGCACGCCCTCGGCGCGCAGCGCCTCGGCGATGGCGCGGCCGATGCCGTTGCCCGAGCCCGTAACGAGCGCGGTGTCGTTGTCGAAGAGCGCTTGGCTCATGCCTGCTTCTCCTTCAGCGCGACCGGCCCCGGCGCGGGCTGCGCGGCGTCGCGCACCAGCACCGTGTAGGCCGTGGGAATCACGAACAGGGTAAAGAGCGTCCCGATCGACAGGCCGCCGACCACCACCCAGCCGATCGCCTGGCGCGCCTCGGAACCCGCCCCCGCCGCGAGCGCTAGCGGCAGCGCGCCGAGCACCGTGGCGAGCGAGGTCATCAGGATCGGCCGCAGGCGCAAGGTCGAGGACTCGATCACCGCCTCGAGCTTGCCCATGCCGCGCGCGCGCAGCTGGTTGGCGAACTCGACGATCAGGATGCCGTTCTTGGTGATCAGGCCGATGAGCATCACCAGCCCGATCTGCGAGTACACGTTGATCGAGTTGCCCGTGGCCCACAGGGTGCCGAGCGCGCCGAGCGCGGCGAGCGGCACCGTCAGCATGATGATGAACGGCGAGACGAAGCTCTCGAACTGCGCGGCGAGCACCAGGTAGATGAAGGCGAGCGCGAGGCCGAAGGTAAAGAGCAGCGTCGTGCCTGCCTCGAAGAACTCGCGCGACTGGCCGTCGAACCCCGTGCGCGCGCTCTTCGGCAGCACCTTGGCCGCCGCCTGCTCGAGGAACTCGAGCGCTTCGCCGAGCGAGTGGCCCGGCGCGACGTTGGCCTGCAGGATCAGGGCGCGCTGGCGGTCGAAGTGGTTGAGCTCCTTCGCCGCCACGGTCTCGCGCACCGCGACCAGGTTCGACAGCTGCACCAGGCGCCCGTCCCGCGCGCGCACGTAGATCGCGGTCAGGTCGGCCGGCGTATTGCGGTCGCGCGCCTCGAGCTGCACCATGACGTCGTACTGCTTGCCCTCGCGCTTGAAGCGCGTCACCTGGCGCCCGCCGAGCAGCGTCTCCAGCGTGCGGCCGATGGTCTCGACGTCGACGCCGAGCGCGGCGGCGCGCTCGCGGTTGATGTCGACGGCGAGCTGCGGCTTGTTCAGCTTCAGGTCGGTGTCCGCGTTGACCAGCAGCTTGCTCTGGCGCGCCTCGGCGAGCAGCGCGTTGCCCGCCCTGTCGAGCGTCTCGTAGCTCTCGGCTTGCACCACGAATGCCACCGGCGGATTGCGGAAGCTCTGGCCGAGCGAGGGCGGGTCGACCGGGAACACGAACACGCCCGGCACGCCCGCAAACAGCTTCGGGCGCAGCTCGGCGGTGATGTCCTGCGTGCGGCGCGTGCGCTGCTCCCAGGGCTTGAACTGGCTGAAGGTGATGCCGAGGTTCACCGGGTTGGGGCGCTCGAGCCCGGGCGCCACCACCGCGAAGGTGTTGACGATCTCGGGCACGCCGGCGTAGATGCGCTCGACCGCGCGCACGTTGTCGTCGGTGTAGTCGAGCGAGGCGCCCTCGGGCGCGAGGATGAACGAGAGGAAAAAGCCCCGGTCCTCGAGCGGCGAGAGCTCCTTCTTCAGCGTGAGGTAGGTGAACGCCGTGCCGCCCAGGATGGCGATAAACGCGAGGCCCACGATCCAGCGCCGGCGCAGGGCGCCGCCGAGCACGCTGCGGTAGCCCGACGTCATGCCGGTGAAGAATCGCTCCATCGCCAGGTACACCCGGCCGTGCTGCTCGTGCGCCTTGAGCAGCCGCGAGCACATCATCGGCGTGAGCGTGAGCGCGACGAAGCCCGACACCGCGACCGCGCTGGCCACCGTCAGCGCGAACTCGACGAACAGGCGCCCGGTGCGGCCCTGCTGGAAGGCGAGCGGCGCGAACACCGCGACCAGCGTGAGCGACATCGCGATCACCGCGAAGGCGATCTCGCGCGAGCCGTCGATCGAGGCCTGGCGCGGCGCCTTGCCGAGCTCGACGTGGCGGTGGCAGTTCTCCAGCACGACGATGGCGTCGTCCACCACCAGCCCCACCGCCAGCACGATGCCGAGCAGCGTCAGCACGTTGATGGAGAAGCCGAGCAGGTACAGGAAGAAGAACGCGCCGACGAGCGACACCGGGATGGTGACGAACGGGATCAGGGTCGAGCGCACCGAGCGCAGGAACAGGAAGATGACCAGCACCACCAGCAGCACCGCCTCGCCCAGCACCTTGTACACCGCGTCGATCGAGCGCTCGATGAAGATCGACGAGTCGAAGGCGACGCGCAGCGTCATGCCCTCGGGCAAACTCTCGCGAATGCGCACGATCTCGGCCTTCACCGCGCGCGCCACCTCGAGCGTGTTCGCGGTCGACTGCTTGACCACGCCGAGCCCGACCGCGGGATTGCCGTTGACGCGCACGATGTTGCGCTCGTCGAGCGCGCCCAGGCGCGCCGTGCCCACGTCGCTGAGCCGCACCGGGTAGCCCTGGCGCTCGGCGATGATCAGCTTGTTGAACTCCTCGGCGGTGCGCAGGTCGGACTCGGCGAGCACCGTGAACTCGCGCTGCGCGGACTCGATGCGCCCGGCCGGGATCTCGACGTTCTGGCGCCGCAGCGCGTTCTCCACGTCCTGCACGGTGAGCGCGTAGGCCGCGAGCCGCTCGCGGTCGAGCCACAGCCGCATCGCGTACTGGCGCGCGCCGCCGATGATCACCGAGGCCACCCCGGTCAGCGTCTTCAGCCGGTCGGCGACGTAGCGATCGGCGTAATCCGAGAGCTCGAGCGAGCCGTGGCGCTCCGAGAAGAACGCGAGCCACATGATCGCCTGCGCGTCGGCCTCGATCTTCGACACCACCGACTCGTCTGCGGCCTCGGGCAGCCGTGCGCGCACCCGCGCCACGCGGTCGCGCACGTCGTTCGCCGCCGCGTCGACGTCGCGCTCGGTGACGAACTCCACCGTGATCTGGCTCACCTCCTCGCGCGACACCGATTTCAGCGTGCGCACGCCCTCGATGCCGGCGAGCGAGTCCTCCAGCGGCTGCGTCACCTGCGACTCGATCACCTGCGCGCTCGCGCCCTTGTAGACAGTGCGCACCGAGACCACCGGCGTGTCGATCTTCGGGTACTCGCGCACCGTGAGGCGATCGAAGGAGATCACCCCGAGCAGCACGATCATCAGGCTCATCACCGTCGCGAAGACGGGGCGCTTGATGCAGAGCTCGGGGAGCTGCATTTGACTTTGCCTTTGACCTTATACGATCTCGCCTTTTTCGGCGGCCTTTCGCCGAAAAAGGCGAGACATGACAGCGCCGGCTATCTGCCGACGCTCCTGCGTATCGCTTGCGCCTAAGTGTCTCGCCTTTTCCGGCAAGGGAAGAAACGCCGGAAAAGGCGAGATCGTATAAGGTCAAAGGCAAAGTCAAATGCAGCTTCCCGAGCTCTGC
>JBFFZT010000228.1:0-4291 GCA_041568535.1 Burkholderiales bacterium
CCGCGCCACTTCGAGCGGTCGCATCGCGACGAGCCGCGGCGCCGTGCCGAGGCGCAGCGCCCTGTACAGCGGCCGGCCCACACCGAACCGCTGCGACGCTTCGAAACGCCACGCCGCCTCGAAGCGCCACGCCGCGTCGAGCCGCCGCAGCGCGTTGAGGCACCACGCCGCGTCGAGGCACCACTCCGCGTCGAGGCACCGCGCCGCGTCGAGGCACCGCGCCGCGTCGAGGCACGACGCCACGTTGAGCGGCCAGCCCATACCGAGCCGCTGCGACGCTTCGAAACGCAGCGCCGCCTCGAGCCGCCGCAGCAGCGCCACGCGGAGCGAAACGGCCGCCGCGGCTGAGCGGGGCCATGGCCTATGATCCAGGGCCATGGCCGAACCCGGCTGGCTCTGGATCGCCCTCACCGTCTGGGCCGCATTCGCGCAGACGCTGCGCAACACCGCGCAGCGCAGCCTCACGAGCGCGCTCGGCACCCTGGGCGCGACGCTGGTGCGCTTCCTCTACGGCCTGCCGTTCGCGCTGGCGTGGCTGGCGATCGTCCATCTCTGGCGCGCCGAGGCGATTCCCGACCCGGGCTGGGCGTTTCTCGGCTGGGTCACGCTCGGCGCGGTAGCGCAGATCGCCGCCACCGCGTTCCTGCTGGCAGCGATGCAGGCGCGCAGCTTCGCGCTCGGCGTCGCCTACTCCAAGACCGAGCTCCTGCAGATCGCCGTGTTCGGCCTCGCCTTCCTCGGCGACCCGTTGTCGGCGCCCGTGATACTCGCCGTGGCCTGCGGCACGCTCGGCGTGCTGCTGCTCTCGCCCGCCGATCCGCAGCGGCCGCTCGCGGCGCTGTTGACGGGATTGGGCACGCGCCCCGCGCTGCTCGGCCTCGCCTCCGGCGCCGGCTTCGCTTTCGCCGCCGTCGGCTATCGCGGCGCGGCGCTGTCGCTCGAGGGCTCGTTTCTGATGAGCGCCGCGACGGCGCTCGCCGCGGCGCAGTTGATCCAGACGCTGCTCCTCGGCGGCTGGCTGCTGTGGCGCAACCCGGGCGTGGTACGCGCCACGCTGCGTCTGTGGCGGCCTTCGCTGTTCGCGGGTTTCATGGGCGCGGCGGCTTCCGCGGGCTGGTTCAGCGCGTTCGCGCTGCAAAGCGCCGCGCACGTGCGCACCCTGGGGCTGGTGGAGCTGCTCTTCAGCTACGCCGTATCGATGAAGCTGTTTCGCGAGCGCATGACGGCGCTCGAGCTCGCCGGCATGGCGTTTCTCGCCGCCGGCATCGCGGTGATCACGCTCGCCGGCTGAGCGCTTGGCGGGGGCATAATGGCTCGCCCGAACGGGCGCCTACCTGCGATGAACAAAGCCCTTCCGGCGTTGACGATCCATCTACTGGGGCGTCCCACCGTGCTGCAGCCCCGCGCCACGGCCGCGCAGCCGCGCGGCAACAAAGTCTGGGGCCTTCTCGCGTACCTCGTGCTCTCGGCGAGCCCGCCTTCGCGCCACCGGCTGGCCGAGATGCTCTTTGCCGAAGCCGATGACCCTCTCGGGGCGCTGCGATGGAATATCGCGGAGCTCCGGCGTCTACTCGGACCGCAGGTGACCGTCGCGGGCGATCCGGTGCGGCTCGAGCTCCCCCGCGGCGCGACGGTTGACGCGAGCGTCGTCCTCAGCGGGTCGTGGACGGAGGCAGTGCGCCTGCCGGGCCTGGGGCGGACCCTGCTCGAGGGCCTGCACTACGAATCCGCGCCGGGCTTCGATCTGTGGCTGGTCGGCGAACGCGCCCGCCTGGCGGCGGCGGCCGAGGCCATTCTCCACGAGGCGGCGGTGGCCAGCCTCGCACAAGCGAAGCCCGATCGCGCGCTCGAGTACGCCACGCGCCTGGTCTCCCTGAATCAGTTCGACGAGAACGCGCACGCGCTGCTGGCTCGAGCGCTGATGGCCGCGGGGGACCGCAAAGGCGCCGAGCATCGCGTGCAGGTTGCGGTGCGCTTGTTCCGCGAGGAGCTCGGCGTGGAGCCGAGCTCGGCTTTCCGCACCGCGGCGCTGGCGGGCGCGGGAATCTCGATCCTCGATGCATCGCGCTCCATGGTCGCGGCGCAGCTCGAAGCAGGTCAGGCCGCAATCGCCGCCGGCGCATGGAGCACGGGTATCGAGGCGCTGAGGCGCGCTGCCGCCGCGGCCGAGGCAACTGCGGACGACAAGCTGCTGGCCGAAGTCCAGCTCAACCTCGGCAGCGCCCTGGTGCATTCGGCGCGCGGCTTCGACGAGGAAGGCGCGACCAGCCTGCATAAGGCGAGCGCCTTCGCGCACAAGGCGGGCCTCGCGCATGTCGCCGCGAACGCGAAGCGCGAGCTGGGGTGGGTGGAGCTGCTGCGCGGCCGGTACGAGCGCGCCCTGCACTGGCTCGACGAGGCCGAACCGCTGGCCGCGGGCCACGGCGCGGAGTCCGCCTGGATCGCCGCGCTGCGCGGGGTTTGCGAGAGCGACATGGCCAACTACGTCGGCGCGCACACCCATCTGCAGGCGGCGGCGCGGCTGGCCGCCGGCGCCCAAGCCACCGCGCCCGGCGCCTTCGCCCACACCTTCCTTGGCCGGCTCCATCTGCTGCGCGAAGACACGGCGGACGCCCGCGCGCACCTCGAGCGCGGGATCGAACTCGCCCGGCAAGGCGCCTGGACGGCGTTCGTGCCGCTTCCTCTGTCGCTGCTTGCCGAGGTCACGCTGCTCTGCGACGAGGCAGCAGGCGCAGGTGAGGCCTTCGAGCATGCCTTTACCTTGAGCTGCCAGTTGGGCGATCCCTGCTGGGAAAGCCTGGGCGCCCGGGGCCTGGGGCTCGTCGCGGCGAGGAAGGGCGATACGCCCGCCGCCCTGGCGCGGCTGGGGGAGGCGCCGCGGCTGTGCCGTCGCTTTCCCGACTCGTACCTGTGGATCGAGGCGTACGCGCTCGAAGCGCTCTGCCGCGTAGCGCTCCAGGCGAAGGCCCCCGGCGCCTCGACCATGATCGCCGAGCTCGAGTCGATGGCCGCACGTACTGGCATGCGCGAATTGCTGGCGCAGGCGCTTTTGCACCGCGCGTCCCTGGGCGACCCGTCGGCCGGCCTCGTCGCGGAGTCGCTCGTTGCCTCGATCGAGAATCCGGCCCTGGCCAGAAGGCTGAGCAGCATCCGCGGCTGACGCTCGCCTTGCGTCACACGCGCGGTCACACGCCGCGCATCGACACTCGCCTCCGCAACTTTCAACAGGAGGCTCTCATGTCCGCAGCGGTGCAGATTGCATCAACCCTTCAACGCGTCATACGACCGGCGGTCGCTTCGCTCCTGCTCGCAGCCGCCCCGGCGGCCTTCGCGCAGGCGACCGATCACCGGATGGTCTTCCCGCAGGATCTGAAGTGGGCCGATGTTCCGTCGCTGCCGCCCGGCGCGAAGATCGCGGTCATCGAAGGGCCGATGAACGAAGCGGTCCCCTTCACGGTGCGCTTGAGGCTGCCCGCCGACTACCGCATCCCGGCGCACTGGCACCCTGCGATCGAGCGCGTCACCGTACTCTCGGGTACGTTCTTCATGGGTGTCGGTGACACGCTCGACGTCCGCAAGGGGATGGGCCTGACGCCGGGCGCCATGATGATCATGCAGCCGAAGACCGCTCACTTTGCATGGACGCAAGGCGAGGTCGAGATCCAGCTCCACGGCCTCGGCCCCTGGGGCGTCACGTACGTCAATCCGGCGGACGACCCGCGGAAGAGCAGATGAACCGGCGCGCCGAGGATATTCGATCCTCTCTCGAGCAGGTTGTCGGCTATTTCGCTGCGCATCCGGGCGAGTGCCGCAGCACCGACAAGGCCGCAACGGCCGCGATCGAGCGCGGCCTGCGCTGCCGCACGCACGGCCCGGACGGCGCCGTTCTCCTTTCCGACATGCCGCGCGCCCTGGGCGGGGACGCGTCGGCGCCGACCCCGGGCTGGTTCCTGCGCGCGGCGCTCGCCAGCTGCGACGCCACCGTCATCGCCATGCGCGCCGCGCAGCTCGGCGTGTCGCTGACCGAGCTCGAAGTGACGGTGGACAGCGAGTCCGACGCCCGCGGCCTGCTCGGCGTGGACGACTCGATCTGCCCGGGCGCGCTCAGCGTGCGCACGCGGGTGCGCATTGGCGCCGACGGGGCGGCACCCGAGCGCCTGCGGGAGATCGTGCGCTGGGCCGAGGCGCACTCGCCCGTCGGCGACGCCGTGCGCAGGGCCGTTCCCGTCGCGACCGAGATCGAAATCGCCTGAGCGGCGTCGCGCGTCACCAGGTTTGACCAGCCCTGAAC
>JBFFZT010000229.1:0-4289 GCA_041568535.1 Burkholderiales bacterium
GGACAGCTTTGATCCGGCGTTCATGACGCTGTGCAGCCCCGACCCGCAGGCGTCGCGCCCGCCGGATGAGAAAGTGAACGTGCTGCAGGTGCGCCTGCCGACCAACTTCAAGTCGGCGCGCTTCCCGTCCGATGCGCATACCACGATCCTGCGCCGGCTCGAAGCCGACATCGAGGCGGCGCGCTTCGATACCGGGAGCGGCAAGCTCGAGCTGCCGGTGAAGCTCAAGGTGCACGACTCGGTGTTCGTGCCGCTCGCCAAGTGGGCCATGCTGATGGCGGGCAACTACCGCTGCGTGACCAAGCAGGGCATTCGCTCCATCAAGGACGCGGTGCACACGGACATCGACGCCTCGCGCACCGTCTTCAACTGGGTGGTGGAGCTGTGCAAGTCGCTTGGCGCGGACGTGAAGGACCTGGTGCCGTTCGAGAAGTACGCGGCGGCGGCGAACGGCCTCACCGGCCCGTCTTCGGCGGCGCGCGCGCTCTACGGCGGCGCGCACTACATCGAGCGCGTCGATCGCCTGGTACAGGCGATCGCGAAGCAAAAGGGCATGCGCTCCGCGGTGCTCGACGAGGTGGTGGCGCTGGTCGATGCGCAGCTGGAAGTGAACCGCAAGGCGAAGAAGTAGATTCTTCGCGGGTTTGGCCTTTCATACATCTCGCCTTTTCCGGCCGGGTGAATCTTCCGGCCGGAAAAGGCGAGACCATAGAAAACCAAACGCAGGCTCCTACTTCTCCTCCTCGTCCCCCTCAATTCCCAGCTCCTGGATCTTGCGCGTGATCGTGTTGCGGCCCATGCCGAGGAGGTTGGCCGCCTCGATGCGCCGCCCGCCGGTGCGCGCGAGCGCGCGCTGAATCAGGCTGCGCTCGAACTGGCGCCCGAGCGCCTCGAGCAGGCCGGTTTCGCCGCGCGCGAGGCGCCGCTCCGCCTCCTGCTCGAGCGCGGTCACCCAGTCGCTCGCCGCCGCAGCCGTCGCCGGCTCGCGGAACTCCGCGGGCAGGTCGCCGAGCTCCACCACCTGGCCGGGGGCCATCACCGTGAGCCAGTGGCACAGGTTCTCGAGCTGGCGCACGTTGCCGGGGAAATCCAGCCGCTGCAGGTGCTCGACCGCGCTCTCCGCGAGCCGTTTTGCCTCGACGCCGAGCTGCTGCGCGCTGCGCGCGAGGAAGTGGCGCGCGAGCACCGGCACGTCTTCGCGGCGCTCCTTGAGCGAGGGCAGGCGCACGCGGATCACGTTCAGGCGGTGATACAGGTCCTCGCGGAACGCGCCCTCGCGCACGCGCTGCTCCAGGTTCTGGTGCGTGGCGGCGATCACGCGCACGTTGGCCTTGATCGGCTGGTGCCCGCCGACGCGGTAGAAGTTGTTCTCCGAGAGCACGCGCAGCAGCCGCGTCTGCAGCTCCGCGGGCATGTCGCCGATCTCGTCGAGAAACAGCGTCCCGCCCTCGGCCTGCTCGAAGCGGCCGCGCCGCTGCGCCTGCGCGCCCGTGAACGCGCCGCGCTCGTGGCCGAAAAGCTCCGACTCGAGCAGGTCCTTGGGCATGGCCGCGGTGTTGATGGCGATGAACGGGCGCGCTGCGCGCGCACTATGGCGGTGCAGGGCGCGCGCCACGAGCTCCTTGCCCGAGCCCGACTCGCCGGTGATGAGCACGGTGGCGCTCGATTGCGACAGTCGGCCGATGGCGCGGAACACCTCCTGCATCGCCGGCGCCTGGCCGAGGATCTCCGGTGCCTCGCCGGGCGGCTCCGCGGCGGCACCGTCGCGCTGGCTCTCGTCGAGCGCGCGGCGGATCAGCTCCACTGCCTGATCGACGTCGAAGGGCTTGGCCAGGTACTCGAAGGCCCCGCCCTGGAACGCCGCCACCGCGGACTCCAGGTCGGAGTACGCCGTCATCACGATCACCGGCACCGCCGGATGCTGCTGCTTGACCGTGTGCAGGAGCTCGAGCCCCGAGGGGCCCGGCATGCGGATGTCGGACACCAGGACCTGCGGCGCGCCGTCGCTCAGCGCGTCCAGCGCCTCCTGGGCGGAAGCGAAGGAGCTGAAGGCGATGCCTTCGCGCCCGAGGGCCTTCTCGAAGACCCAGCGGATGGAGCGGTCGTCGTCGACGATCCAGACCGGTTTCATGCCAATGGCAGCACGATCCTGAAAACGGTGCGCCCGGGGCGGCTGTCGCACTCGATGACTCCCCGGTGGTAGTGGACGAAGGTCTGCGCGAGCGATAAGCCCAGCCCGCTGCCGCCGTCCCGCCCCGAGACCAGGGGGTTGAATATCCGGTCCCGGATGTCCTCAGGGACCCCGGGCCCGTCGTCGATCACTTGCAATTCTAGTGCCAGCCTGTGGCGCTGCTTGAGCAGCGTCACCTGCCGCAGCGCCCGCGTGCGCAGCGTGATCAGGCCCGCACGCCCGCTGCCGGCGACCGCCTGCGCGGCATTTCGCACCACGTTCAGCACCGCCTGGATCAGCTGCTCCTTGTCGCCCTCCAGGTCGGGCAGGCTCGGGTCGTAATCGCACTCGATGGCGACGCCGCTCGCGAACTCGGCCAGCACCAGGCTGCGCACGCGCTCCAGCACTTCGTGGATGCCGAGCGGGCCGACGCGCGGCTGGCGATGCGGCGTGAGCAGCCGGTCCATCAACGTCTGCAGGCGGTCGGCTTCCTTGATGATCACCTGCGTGTACTCGCGCAGCTCCGCGCGCTCGAGCTCGCGCTCGAGGAGCTGCGCCGAGCCGCGCAGCCCCCCGAGCGGGTTCTTGATCTCGTGGGCGAGGTTGCGGATCAGCTCGCGGCTCGCCTGCTGCTCGCCGACCAGGCGCTCCTCGCGCGCCTGGCGCAGCTGCTGCTCGATCGGGCGCAGCTCGGCCAGCAGCGGGGTGCCCGGCGCATCGATGCGCGTCAGCACGCAGGCAAGCGGCAGCGGCTCGCGCCCGGGCCGCGGGTAGCTCACGTTCTGCGCCGAGTAGTCCCAATGGGTGACCAGGGCTTCGTCCAGCGCCCTCTGCAGCGCCGCGTCGGGCTCGAAGAGCGGCGCGAAGGCCTGGCCGATCAGGCTCTTCGCCGCCACGCCGAGCAGATTCTCGGCGGCCGGGTTCGCGTAGCGCACCGTCGCCTGCTCGTCCAGCGCCATCACGGCGGTGGCGAGGTACTCCAGGCCCGAGAAGTGCGCGGCCATGGGTCAGGCCGCCCCGCTCACCGATACAGGTTGGTGAGCTCGCGCCTGAGCGATTCGACGTTCTTCTGGTGCAGCTCCACTGCGTCCTTGTACTTCTGCAGCCGCTCGAGGACCCGGGCGTAGTTGCGCTCGTCGCCGTAGCGCACCGACTCCTGCTCCTCGAGCTCCTTGCGCGCCTGCGCGAGCAGCGACTGCTCGCGCTCGAGCTCGGCCTCGAGGATCTCGCGCTGGCGCTCGCGCGCCGAGGCGCGCGCCTGCGAATCCTCCCGCGGAAAACTGCCGGGGGCGGTTTGCGCGGCGGGCTTGCTGCTCGATGGCGACGGCGCGGGCACCACCTGCACCCGCGTCTGCTGCACGATGCGGCAGTCCTTGCCGCTGGTGTCCTCGCGCAGGTTGGTGACGTGCGTGCGCCCGTCCTTGTCGCGACAGCTCCAGATCGTGATTTCCTGGGTGCCCTGCGCCGGCGCGAACGACGGCGCGGCGCACAGTGCGAACCCCAGCAACATGAAAAATCGGCGCACGATCAATAACATACCAGAAAAAAACAGGGGACGGGCAAGCCCGTCCCCTGTGCATGGCGGGATGCGTCGCCGCGGCTACGACGAGTAATACATGTCGAATTCCACCGGGTGCGTGGTCATGCGGAAGCGCGTGAGCTCCTCTTCCTTCAGCGTCATGTACGACTCGAGGAAATCCTCGGAGAACACGCCGCCCTTGGTGAGGAAGGCGTGGTCCTTCTCGAGCTCGCCGAGCGCCTGCTCGAGCGAAGCGCACACCTGCGGCACCTTGGCGGCTTCTTCCGGCGGCAGGTCGTACATGTTCTTGTCGATCGGATCGCCGGGATGGATCTTGTTCTGCACGCCGTCGAGGCCCGCCATCAGCAACGCCGCGAAGGCGAGGTAGGCGTTGGCCGTCGGATCGGGGAAGCGCACTTCCACGCGCCGCGCCTTCGGGCTCGACACGTACGGGATGCGGCACGAGGCCGAGCGGTTCTTGGCCGAGTAGGCGAGGTTGATCGGCGCCTCGAACCCCGGCACCAAGCGCTTGTAGCTGTTGGTGCCCGGGTTGGTGATGGCGTTCAGCGCCTTGGCGTGCTTGATGATGCCGCCGATGTA
>JBFFZT010000230.1:0-4280 GCA_041568535.1 Burkholderiales bacterium
CGTGGCGCGCGCGCTGTTTTATTCGGGCGCGCGCATCGGCAATCGCGAATATGCGGCGACGCTGCGCGTGCTGGCGGAACAGGGCGCCGGCGCGTTCTACCGCGGGCCGATCGCCGAGGACATCGTGCGCGCGGTGGACGCGGATCTGGCGCTGGCCGATCTGGCCGCCTACCGCGTCATCGAGCGGGCGCCGGTGTGCGGCGCCTACCGCGGCTACCGCATCTGCGGCATGGGGCCGCCGAGCTCGGGCGCGACCGGCGTGCTGCAGATTCTGGGCATCCTCGAGCGCACGGCGTTCGCCCGCGCCGCGCCGGGTTCCGCAGAGGCGGTGCACCTGTTTAGCGAGGCCGCGCGCCTCGCCTACGGGGATCGCGCGCTCTACCTGGGCGACCCGGATTTCAATCCCGTGCCGGTGGCGAAGCTCCTCGCGCCCGCCTATCTCGACGCGCGCGCGCGGCTGATCGGCGAGCGCTCGATGGGCCATGCGCCGCCCGGGACGCTCGATCCCGAGACGCCGGGCACCAGCCACCTTTCGGTGGTCGATGCCGAGGGCAACGCCGTCGCCATGACCACCTCGATCGAGATGGGCTTCGGCAGCCGCATCCTGGTGCGCGGCTTTCTGCTCAACAACCAGCTCACCGATTTCAGCTTCCGGCCCGACTATCTGCTGCGCCCGGCGGTGAACCGGGTCGAGGGCGGCAAGCGGCCGCGCAGCTCCATGGCGCCGACGCTCGTGTTCGAGGGCGACGGGCGACTGAAGATGGCGCTCGGCTCGCCGGGCGGGCTGGCGATCATCAACTTCGTGGCGAAGACCCTGGTCGCGACGCTCGACTGGGGCAAGGACATCCAGGCGGCGATCTCGACGCCGAATTTCGGCAGCACCAACGGCCCGACCCTACTCGAGCGCGACACCGCCTACGAGGAGCTCGGCGATGCGCTCGCCGAGCGCGGCCACGTGCTCAACTTCGCGCGGCTGACGAGCGGTGTGCACGGCATCGAGCGCGTGCCGCAGGGCTGGCGCGGCGGCGCGGATCCGCGTCGGGCGGGGACTGCAGCGGGGGACTAGGCAGAAAAAACCCCCGGCGCGGGGGCGCGCCGGGGGCGATTGGGGGACCGGAGAGGAGGAGGGGTTACCGGCCGCCCCAGCTACGTCTGCATTTTTTCGCGTCGCGTCGCTCGGGTCGAGGAACTATGCAACGAAGGCTCAGAACTTCGCCGCCAGCGTGGCGAATGCGGCGCCGCTCGTCCCCCGAGCCTGGCCGATTGTCTGCCGACGCGCGTCGTGCATGTTGCCTACGAATCTAGAACCGGACCACGATGCCGGCCGAGACGAGGCTCGCTGCGCCCGGCTCGGTGGCGAAGTGCTCCCACTCGAGGCGCGCGCCGACCTTCTTGGTGAAGTAGTAGTCGGCGCCCACGCCGAAGGACAGATCCACGCCGTCGTCCTTCGCCGCGAACGGGACGCCGCCCGTGACGTCGCTCGCCTTCGCGTTCCAGGCGACGAGACCCACTTTGGCGAACAGGTCGAGGCGCGGGTTCAGCGGGTGAATGCCGACGAGCGAGGTATTGAAACCCGACGCCTTCACCTTGCCGCCGGTGACGGGCATGCCGGCGAAATCGCCGCTGTAGGTGAGCGTGCCCAGATCCACGTAGGCGAGCTCCAGCGCGAGGTTGGGCCTGAAACGGTAGCCACCGTAGATCTTGATGCCCGAGTCCGAGCCGTCCACGGCGCCCGAGGTGATGAGTCCCTCGGTCGCGTCGCGGTCGATGTCGCTCGCGCCGGCGCCGGCGCCGACATAGAAACGCTCGCTGCCTTGCGCGAGCGCCAGGGGCCCTGCCAGCAGCAGCGCCGCGCCCGTCAGCCATGCAATCGCTTTCATGTGCGTTCTCCTTTGATGGCGGAATGCCGGCTCGAGCATTGCCCCCGCGCGTGCGTCGAACAATCCCGTGGCGCCGGGAGGCGCCGCTGCTTTAACCGATTCGTAAGCGCGGCGTGATCGGTCGGTCAGCCGCGGCCTCCCATCATTGCGGCACGAGCGGCGCGGGCCGCCGCAAGCGAAAAGGAGAACTACGATGCTTACGCCTCGCGAAATCCAGGTGCTGCGACTGCTCTCCAGCGGCTGCAGCTACGCCAAGATCGGCGCGCTGCTGGGGGTGAGCGCGCACACGGTGACCAGCCACGTCAAGAACGCGTATCGCAAGCTCGACGTGCATACCGCGGCCGCAGCCGTAATGCGCGCAGTGGAGCTCCGGCTGATCGGGCAGCAGTAGCCGTTGCCGCATCGCAGCAAGGCTGTAAGCCATAAGTAACCGCGGCGCGCGCTTACGGGAGCAGAATTGCTCTTGACTGCCATGGACACTGCCGCCCGCCGTCAGCGCTCGCCGCTGGGCAAGACCACCCGGCCACTCCTCGCGGAAATCCTGCCGCGCGAGCGCGTGTTCACGCTGCTCGACGAGGCGAGCGACATGCCGCTCACCTGGGTGTCGGGCCCGCCGGGGAGCGGCAAGACCACAGCCGTGGCGAGCTGGCTCGACCACGCGCCGCGGCGCACGCTCTGGTACCAGGTCGACGAGGGCGACGCCGACCCGGCGACCTTCTTCTATTACCTGGGCCTCGCGGTCGCCGATCTCGAGGGCGCGGAGCAGCCCTCGCTGCCGCTGCTGACCCCCGAGTACCACGCCGGCCTGATCGCGTTCACGCGCCGCTATGCGCAGGAGCTCTACGCGCGCCTGAAGCCGCCGTTCGCCATCGTGTTCGACGGTTACCACGAGGTTCCCGCCTCTTCGCCGCTGCACGAGGCGATGCGGGAGGCGCTGCGCGAGCTGCCGCCCGGTGGTCGCGCGATCATCGTGAGCCGTACGGATCCGCCGGTGACGCTGGCGCGGCTGCGCGCCAACCGCCAGCTCGCGCACATCGGCTGGGAGGAGCTGCGCCTGACGCGCGCGGAGACCGACGGCATCGCGCTGCAGCACCGTGCCGAGCTGGCACCCGAGGCGCTCGAGTCGCTGTACGCCAGGACCGAAGGCTGGGCCGCGGGCCTGATGCTTCTGCTGCAGCAGGCGCGCATGGGCGTGCCCCTGGCCGACGCACCGGACCTGGCGACGCGCCAGCTCGTGTTCGCCTACCTGGCGGGCGAGATCCTGCAGAAGTCGGACGCACGCACGCAGGAGTTCCTGCTGCAGACCGCGCACCTGCCGCAGATGACGGCGGCGCTCGCGCAGGAGCTGAGCGGCGAAGCAACCGCCGGCGAGACGCTCGCGCGGCTGCACCGCGAGAACTACTTCGTTGCGCTGCGCGAAGCGCACGCCGAGCCCGTGTACCAGTACCACCCGATGTTCCGCGAGTTCCTGCTGGCGCGCGCGCAGGAAGCCTATGCCAAGGATCGGCGCCGCCAGCTGCAGAAGGACGCCGCGGCGCTGATGGAGCGCGCGGGGCAGATCGAGGAAGCCGTGGCGCTCGCGCGCGACGCGCACGACTGGGACGCGATGGCGCGGCTCGTCGAGCGCCACGCCGCCGCCATGTTCGCGCAAGGCCGCGCCGAGACGCTGGTGCACTGGGTGGAGGAGCTGCCTCCCGAGGTGCAGAGCACGCATCCTTGGACCGTGTACTGGGCCGCCGCCAGCCAGGCGCAGCGCGCGCCGCGCGAGGGGCGCCTGGGCTTCGAGCGCGCCTACGAGCTGTTCCGCGCGCTCGCCGCGCCGGACGCGGCCGGCATGGTGCTCGCCTGCTCAGGCGCGATGGACGCGATCCTCTACGAGCTCGATGATTTCTCGCTGCTCGACCGCTGGATCGCGGTGCTCGACGGCATGGCGGGCGAGGGCATGCGCCTGCCCTCGGCAGAGGCCGAAGCGCGGGTGGCGTGCAGCATGTTCTTCTCGCTCACGCTGCGCCAGCCGCACCGCCGCGACATCGAGCAGTGGATCCAGCGCGCGATCGCCGCCTCGCAGCAGGTGCCGGATCCGAATCTGAAGATGTTCGTTGGCCTGCTCGCCGCGCTGACGCTGATGTGGACCGGCGTGTTCGTGCGCGCCCACGGTCTGATCGAGGCCATGCGCAAGCTCGCCGCCGCGCCGGGCGTATCGCCGTTCTCGCTGCTCACGCTGAAGAACGTGGAGGCGATGTACCACATGCTCATGGCCGAGCACGAGCCCTGCCTCGCCGCGATGCGCGAAGGCCAGGAGATCGCCCGCGCGACCGGCATCCATACCTGGAGCCTGCAGTTGCTGGTGAACGGCTACGGCGGCGCGCTCGGCGGGGGCGACCTCGAGACCGCCGCGGC
>JBFFZT010000231.1:0-4277 GCA_041568535.1 Burkholderiales bacterium
CGAAGAGCTCGAGGGCATCGTCCCCACCGTCAACCTCGCCGCCGAGGAAGGGCGCAAGGATTTCTACGCGCGCGCGAAGAAGCAGAACCTCGCGCCGCTGTGGCGCGTGCTGCACGGCCTGGTGACCGACAAGCCGGTGACACGCGCGGTGCCGGCGATCTGGCACTACGCCGACGTGCGCCCGCACCTGATGGAAGCCTGCGAGCTGATCGGCGCGGCCGAAGCCGAGCGCCGCGTGATGGTGCTGGAGAACCCGGGGCTGCCGGGTCAGTCGCGCATCACGCAGAGCCTGTTTGCCGGGCTGCAGATCATCCTGCCGGGCGAGATCGCGCCCGCGCACCGGCACGTGGCGAGCGCGCTGCGCTTCATCGTCGAAGGCAAGGATGCGTTCACCGCGGTGGCGGGCGAGCGCACGATGATGGAGCCGGGCGACTTCGTCATCACGCCGTCGTGGACCTGGCACGACCACGGCCACGAGGGCAAGGGGCCGATGGTGTGGCTGGACGGCCTCGACATGCACATCGTCAACATGCTCGCGGCGAGCTTTCGCGAAGGCCTGGGCGGCAAGGCGCACAAGCTCGAGCGCCCCGAGGGCGCGGCGCCGGCCGAGTTCGGCAACAACCTGCTGCCGGTGGATGCGGTGCACCGCTCGCAGACCTCGCCGATCTTCAACTATCCGTACCGCAAGTCGCGCGAGTCGCTCGATTTGCTGTCGCGCACACGCGCGCCGGATCCGTGGCACGCGCACAAGATGAAGTACATCAACCCCCTGAACGGCGGCTGGGCGATGCCGACGATCTCCACCTGGCTGCAGCTCCTGCCCAAGGGCTTCCGCACCGCGCCCTACCGCTCCACCGACAGCACCGTCTTTACGGTGGTCGAGGGGCGCGGGCGCAGCACCATCGAGGGCGAGACCTTCGAGTGGGGCCCGCACGACATCTTCGTCGCGCCGAGCTGGATGGCGCACACGCACGAGGCGTCCGCGGACGCCGTGGTCTTCCTCTACTCCGACCGCGTGATCCAGGAAAAGCTCGACATCTGGCGCGAGTCGCGGGAGAAGGCTTGAGGCGTAAGCACGTGCTCACTGCCGGCCTGATGGCGATCGTGATCGCGATCGGCGTGGGCGCCGTGACGCGCGCGGGCGCCGACTGGCGCAGCGCGAGCCGCGAGCCGGTGGGCCTCGCGCCCGATCCGGCGCAGACGGCCGAAGCCGTGGTGCAGGTGTACGCCGCGCGCACCGTGGGCATGCGCGGCCTGTTCGGCGTGCACAGCTGGGTCGCGGTCAAGCCCGCCGGCGCGCCCGCGTATACCGTGTACGAGGTGATCGGCTGGCGGCTGCGCTGGAACGACACCGCGGTGTCGGTGCGCGTGCGTGCGCCCGATGCGCGCTGGTTCGGCAACGCACCCGAGCTCCTCGCCGACGTGCGCGGCGCGGCGGCCGAGCCGCTCATCCCGCGCATCGAGCGCGCGGTGCTGAGCTACCCCTTTCCCGCCGAATACCGCGCCTGGCCGGGGCCCAACTCGAACACCTTCACCGCCTGGGTGACGCGCGCCGTGCCCGAGCTGGAAGCCGACCTGCCGCCGACCGCCATCGGCAAGGACTACCTGAACGGCGGCATCTTCGCTCGCGCGCCGAGCGGCAGCGGCTATCAGCTCTCGCTCGCAGGGCTCTTCGGCATCACCGCGAGCACGGTCGAAGGGCTGGAACTGAACCTGCTCGGGCTCACCTTCGGCGTCGATCCCTGGCCGCCGGCGATCAAGCTGCCGCTCGCCGGGCGCATCGGCGCGTCGTCGCACTGAAACTCGAAATCGGGCTTGTCAAAACCAGTTTGACGACCTAGACTCCGCGCCCCATGAACTGCGCGGAGCGACTGGTCGGGATTTTCGGCAGCCAGGCCGAGGTGGCGCGCGCGTTCCAGCTCGACCGCGCGGTCGTGCACCACTGGGTGAAGACCGGCTACGTGCCGGTGCGCTGGGCCGGCGAGGTCGAGCGCGTCACCGGGGGGCGCATCAGCGCGGTGGAGATCCTCGACGAAGCGAGCGCCAAGAACCCGGTGCGCGTGAAATCGCGCCCCGACGATGCGCCCTTCGGCATCACCGCGGAGAGCCAAGCCATGACCCAGTTCGCCCCTTCCAAGCGCATCACCTCGTTCCACCCGCCGCAGCGCACGCTGATGGGCCCCGGGCCCACCGAGATCCATCCGCGCGTGCTCACCACCATGAGCCAGCCGGCGATCGGCTACCTCGACCCGGTCTTCGTCGAGATGATGGAGGAGCTGAAGTCGCTCCTGCGCTACGTCTACCAGACGAAGAACCCGCTCACGTTTCCGCTCTCGGGCCCGGGCTCGGTGGGCATGGAATTCTGCTTCGTGAACCTCGTCGCCCCCGGCGACAAGGTGGTGGTGTGCCAGAACGGCGTGTTCGGCGGCCGCATGCTCGAGAACGTCCTGCGCTGCGGCGGCACGCCGATCGTGGTCGAGGACAACTGGGGCGAGCCGGTCGATCCGCAGAAGGTCGAGGACGCGCTGAAGAAGAACAAGGGCGCGAGCGTGGTCGCGTTCGTCCACGCCGAAACCTCCACCGGCGCGCAGTCCGACGCCCGGGAGCTCACCAAGCTCGCGCACAAGCACGGCGCGCTGGTCATCGTCGACGCCGTCACGTCCCTGGCCGGCACGCCGGTGAAGGTGGACGAGTGGGAGATCGACGCCATCTACTCGGCGAGCCAGAAGTGCCTTTCCTGCACGCCGGGCCTGTCGCCGGTGTCGTTCTCCGAGCGCGTCGTCGAGCACGTGAAGAAGCGCAAGGACAAGATCCACAGCTGGTTCATGGACATGAACCTGCTGCTCGGCTACTGGGGCGACGGCACGCGCACCTACCACCATACCGCGCCGACCAACGCGCTCTTCGCGTTGCACGAAGCGCTGCTCCTGATTCGCGAGGAGGGGCTCGACAACTGCTGGGCGCGCCACCAGCGCCACCACATCGCGCTGAAGGCGGGGCTCGAGGCGATGGGGCTCAAGTTCCTCGTGAAAGAGGAGCACCAGCTGCCGCAGATGAACGCCGTGCATTGCCCCCAGGGCGTGGACGAGGCGCAGGTGCGCGCGCGCCTGCTCTCGGAGTTCGGCCTGGAGATCGGCGCGGGCCTGGGGCCGCTGAAGGGCAAGATCTGGCGCTTCGGCCTGATGGGCTACTCCTGCCGCCCGGACAACGTCATGCTGTGCCTCTCGGCGCTGGGCTCGGTGCTCGACGACATGGGCTACCCGGTGCACGTCGGCGACGCCGAATCCGCCGCCCACGGCGCCTACGCCCAGATGCACGCCAAGGACGCGCAAAGGAAAAAGCGCGCCGCGTGATTAAATGGGGACAGACCCCATTTTTTCGCTCTGCGGAATAATGGGGTCTGTCCCTATTAATGGACACGCTTACGCACGCACTGTCGGGCGCGCTGATTGCCCGGGCGACGGCGCCGAAGGATGCACCGCCGCGCTCGCTGCCGCGGCGCGTGGCCGCGGGCTTCTTTGCGGCGGCCGCGCCCGACCTCGACTTCGTCCTCGCGTTCGTCTCGCCGGTGGTCTACCTCGAGCAGCACCGCGGGCCGACGCACTCGGTGCTGCTGCTGCCGCTGTGGGCACTGCTCCTGTCGTGGGTGCTGGCGAAGATCCTGCGCGAACCGCGCGGCTGGCGCGCGCTCTACGGTGTGACGGCGCTGGCGCTCGGCGCACACATCCTCGGCGACCTGATCACCGGCTTCGGCACCATCATCTTCGCGCCGTTCTCGGACGCCCGCTACGCCTGGGGCATGACCTTCATCATCGACCTGTGGTTCAGCGGCATCATCCTCGCGGGACTCATCGCCTGCCTGGTGTGGCGCAGCTCGCGCGTTCCGGCGATGGCGGCGGGGGCGGTGCTCGTCGCCTACGTCGGCTTTCAGGCGCTGCTGAAGGAACAGGCGCTCGACTACGCGCGCGCCCATGCGCAACAGCAGGGCTGGGGCAAGGTCGAGATCGCCGCGCATCCGCGCGCGGTGACGCCTTTCAACTGGACCGTGTTCGCGAGCGACGAATTGACGCACCGCTTCGCGCACGTGAACCTGCGTCGCACCGAGCCCTTGCCCCCGGCGCACGACTTCGTCGGGCGGCTGAACGCCGCGTTCCAGCCGCTCGCGCTCGCGCACTGGGAAACGCGCGCGCGCTACGGTGACACCGAGGAGGAGCAGCGCATCGCGCGCGCGGCCTGGAATTCAGAGGCGCTCGGGTTCATGCGCTGGTTCGCCGACA
>JBFFZT010000232.1:0-4276 GCA_041568535.1 Burkholderiales bacterium
ACAGGGCCCAGGCCGACATGCGCTCGGGATCCACCACCAGCACGCTGATCAGCTCCGGCGTCACCGCGGTGCGCCAGCGCGTCTGCGCGAGCTGTGTGGTGCGCGGCCCCTCCGGGGTAAAGCGCGTCTGCACCACGCCGCTGAGCCGCCAGGCGCCCTGCTCCTGGTATTCGCCGAGCGCCGCCGAGGTGATGCTGTCGAGCCGGTAGTCGGCGTCGAACTCGTAGATGCGCACGCCGTTCAGCCGGTTCGCCTCGCGCGCCTCGCGCACGTTGATGAAGGCGCGCTCGTCCTTGAACCACAGCCCCGAGCGCAGGTCTTGCCCGATCGCCGCCGAGAGCGCGCGCATGCGCACCCGCTGCGCCGCCTCTTCCGCCGCCGGCGCCACCCATTCGCCGATGACAAAGGTGGCCGCGGCGAACGCGAGCCCGGCGCCGAGCAGCATGCCGCTCGCCTGCCCCGGCGACATGCCCGCGGCGCGCATCACGGTGAACTCGGAATTGCTGGCGAGGTGCGCGAGCACATAGAGCGTGCCGATCAGCACCGCCACCGGCAGCAGCTCATAGGCGTGCGTCGGCGTGGACAGCAGCACGTAGAGGAAGACCTGCTGCAGGTGGTACTCGCCCTTGCCCAGATCGCGGAACTCGCCCAGCAGGTCGAAGAACGCGAACAGGCCGAGAAAGCCGAGCAGGATGAAGCCCACCGCCGCCATCACCTCGCGCGCCAGGTAGCGGTTGAGCGTGCGGCTCGCGACCATCATCGGCGCAGCCTGAAGCCCGTCAGCGTCATGCGCTGCGCGAACAGCACAAGCAGCACCACCAGCACGACCGCGTGCACCAGCCACCAGCCGACGGAAAAGTCGAGCCGGCCCTGCGCCACGCGCGCCTGGCTGACGCTGAGCAGATTCTGGTAGACGAGGTAGGCGAGCAGCGCGAACAGCAGGTTCACCGAGCGCCCGGCGCGCGGGTTGACGAAGCTCATCGGGATGGCAAGCAGCGCAAGGAGCAGCGCCGAGAGCGGGATGCCGACGCGCCACACCAGCTCGCCGCGGTTCGCGTGCGTCGGGTTCTGCAGCAGCGCCAGCGTGGACAGGCTCTTGTGCGTGGGCACCGGCTCCTCGCTCGCCGCGGACTCGACGCGCGCCTCATAGCGCTCGAACTGCATCACCCGGTAATCGGCCTCGCCCGGCACGCCCTCGTAGCGCCGGCCGTCGAGCATGACGATGAAGCGATCGCCGTTGGGCGCCGTCTCCACCAGCCCCTTGCGGCTGAACATGACGCCCGTGCGCCCGTGCTGCACGGAGTTGACGAACACGTTCTGCACTTCGCCGGGCGCCGCGCCCGCCGACTCGACGAAGAACACGCGGTCGCGCGAGCGTGATTCGCCGAATACGCCCGGATCGACGCGCGCCACGTCGTCGCGCGCGTCCACGCGGCTGCGGTACTGCTCGCTCATGCGCACCGCCCAGGGCGCGATCACCATCGACAGCGTGGCGATCAGCACCACCAGCGGCAGCGCGAACGCCAGCACCGGGCGCACCCAGGCGGCGAGCGACAGCCCGGTGCTGAACCAGATCACCATTTCCGAATCGCGATAGCTGCGCGTCACCGTCAGCAGCACGGTGACGAACAGCGTGAGCGACAGCAGCACCGGCAGCGCGTTGAGCGCGAAGAAGCCGAGAAAGGCGACCACCGCGTCGGTCGGGATCTTGCCGCCCGCGGCCTGTCCGAGCAGGCGCACCAGGCGCGTGGTGATGGCGATCAGGAACAGCGACAGGAACACCGCCGTCGCCAGTTGCGCGAACTCTCGCAGCAGCGCGCGGTGAAAGATCATGCGATACTTAAAGTACTCATTACACGGGAGATTCGGGTGGAATTTAGCATACGAGCGCTCGCGCCTCAGGGCGCAAAGACCGGCTGCCTGGTCCTCGGCGTGTATCAGTCGGAGGGCACGGCAGCGCCGGTGCTGACGCGCGCGGCAACCGCGGCCGACCGCGCGGCGCGCGGCCGCCTGAGCACGCTGCTCGCGCACGGCGACCTGAACGCCAAGGCCGGCGCAACGCTCCTGCTGCACAACGTCGCCGGCCTGGCCGCGGAGCGCGTGCTGCTTGTCGGGCTGGGGCAACAGAAGGAATTCTCCGAAACGGCCTATCGCAAGGCCGTGCGCGGCGCCGCCGTGGCGCTGCGCGAGCTCGGCGCGCGCGACGCGGTGCTTTACCTCGCTGACCTGAAGGTCGGCCGGCGCAGCGCGGCGTGGAACGTGCGGCACGCGGCGCTCGGCCTGCGCGACGCTTTCTACCGCTTCGACCAGTTGAAGACGCTGAAGAAGGCGCCAGCGCCGGCGCTCGCCGCGGTGACGCTCGCCGTGCAGGGCGCAGCCGTGACCGAGCCGCTGCGCGCCGCGCTGCGCGAGGCCGCTGCCACCGCCGACGGCGTCGCGCTCGCGCGCACGCTGGGCAACCTGCCGCCGAACATCTGCACGCCCGCGTACCTCGCCGACGAAGCGAAGAAGCTCGCGCGCCAGTTCAAGCTCGGCCTGGAGGTGCTCGAGCGCCGCGACATGGAGCGCCTGGGCATGGGCGCGCTCCTCGCGGTGACGCGCGGCTCGCACCAGCCGCCCAAGCTCATCGTGCTGCGCTACTCGGGCGGCGCGAAGAAGGCCCCGCCGTTGGTGTTGGTCGGCAAGGGCATCACGTTCGACACCGGCGGCATCTCGCTCACGCCGGCGGGCGAAATGGACGAGATGAAGTTCGACATGTCGGGCGCCGGCAGCGTGCTCGGTACGCTGCGCGCGCTCGCCGGCATGAAGGCGCCGGTGAACGTCGTCGGCGTGGTGCCGACGTGCGAGAACATGCCGGGCGGCGCCGCGGCGCGCCCGGGCGACGTAGTAACCACGATGGCGGGACAGACGGTGGAGATCCTGAACACCGACGCCGAGGGACGCCTGATCCTGTGCGACGCGCTCACCTACGCCGAGCGGTTCAAGCCGGATGCCGTCGTCGACATCGCGACGCTGACCGGCGCCTGCGTCATCGCGCTCGGGCATGTCGCGACGGGCCTCTTCGCCAACGACGCGAAGCTGGGCGACGAGATCCGCGCCGCGGGCGACGACGCCTGGGACCGCGTCTGGCCGATGCCGCTGTGGGAGGACTACCAGGAGCAGCTGCGCTCGAACTTCGCCGACATGGCCAACATCGGCGGCCGGCCGGCCGGCAGCGTCACCGCCGCCTGCTACCTGTCGCGCTTCACCAAGAAGCTGCGCTGGGCGCACCTCGACATCGCCGGCACCGCCTGGAAAAGCGGGCAGGACAAAGGATCCACCGGGCGGCCGGTGCCCCTGCTGGTGCGCTTGGCGCTTGCCCGCGCGGGACGATGACCAGCGTCGACTTCTACTTCAACGCCGCCGACAAGCTGCAGGTGGCGTGCCGCCTCGCCGCCAAGGCGCTGGCGCAGGGCAAGCGGCTGCTGATCTGCGCGCCGCAGCCCGAAACCGCGCAGGGCATCGACCGGATGCTGTGGACCTGGCCGGCGACCGGCTTCGTGCCGCACTGCCGCGCCGAAGACGCGCTCGCGCCCGAGACACCGGTGCTGATCGGCGCCGCGGCGGACGCCGCCGAGGGCTGCGACATCCTGCTCAATCTCGGCGCGGAGACGCCGGCGGCGTTCGAGCGCTTCGAGCGCCTGCTCGAAGTGGTGGCGCGCGACGACGCCGACCGGCACGCGGCGCGCGAGCGCTACCGTTTCTATCGCGAGCGCGGCTACCGCGTCGCCCATCATGACCTCGCCGGGGAGCGCTAGCGGTGGCTGATCCCAACCCGCTCGTCGAGCGCGTGGATGCGCTGTTGAAGCGCCATCAGGACGCCGCGCCCGGCCGCGACGACCTGCCGGTGCTCACCGAGATTGTGGATCCGAACAAGCCCGCCGGCCCTGCCGCGCTCGACGCCGCCGCCGTCGAGGCGCTGTCGCGCGAACTCGAGCGCGCCGTGCTGGCGCGAATGGAAAACGAGCTGCAACCCGCGCTTGCCGCGCTCGGCGAGGCGCTGCGCGCGGCGCTGCGAGAAGCGGTGGCGGGCGCGGTGGCGCGCGAGCTGCAGGCGCGCAAGCTCGACGCAGGCGCGCTCGCTGCGAAGCGCTCCAGCTCCTCGGGCAGTTGAGCATGTCCCTCGACAAGAGCTTCGATCCGCATGCGGTCGAGGCCCGCTGGTACGGGCGCTGGGAAGCCGCGGGCTGGTTCGCCCATCGGGGCGACGCGCAGCCTGCCTACTGCATCCAGCTGC
>JBFFZT010000233.1:0-4271 GCA_041568535.1 Burkholderiales bacterium
ACGCCGTACTCGCCGGCCAACCACACCGGCACGCGCAACTTCCGCCTCATCGGCGCGGAGACCGTGGGGGCGAAGCAGGTGGAGGTGCTGATCGGCGAGCTCGAGCGCGGCAAGGGCGCGCTGCCGCACGCGCACCCGGGCATCGAGCAGGTGTGCTACCTGCTGGAAGGCGCGGCGCACGTCGAGGTGGGCGGCGAGCAGTTCGAGCTGGCGCCGGGCGAGGCCTGCTTCTTCCCGGCCGACGTGCCGCACGTGTTCACCGCCACCAGCGCGCGGGCGAAGGTGATGGTGATCTACGCGCCGCCCTACGAGGAACACCCCGGGCGGCGCCGCAGCTAGCATGGACTTCGCTTTCACCGACGAGCAGGAAGCGATCCGCGAGGCGATCGCCAAGATCTGCGCGCGCTTTCCGGACGAGTACTGGCTGAAGAAGGACAAGGAGGGGGGGTTCCCCACCGAGCTGCACCAGGCGCTCGCGCGCGACGGCTGGCTCGGCATCGCCATGCCGGAGGCCTGCGGCGGCTCGGGCCTGGGCATCACGGAAGCCGCGGTGATGATGCAGGCGATCGCCGAATCCGGCGCCGGGTTCTCCGGGGCCTCCGCCGTGCACATGAACATCTTCGGCCTCAACCCGGTGGTGGTGTTCGGCAGCGACGAGCAGAAAAAGCGCATGCTGCCCGGCCTCATCGCCGGCAAGGAGCGCGCCTGCTTCGCGGTCACCGAGCCCAATACCGGCCTCAACACGCGCAAGATCAAGACGATGGCGAAGCGGGACGGCAAGCGCTACGTCATCTCGGGGCAGAAGGTGTGGATCTCCACGGCGCAGGTGGCCGAGAAGATCCTGGTGCTGACGCAGGCCGAGGCCGGGCTCACGCTGTTCTATACCGACTTCGACCGCAAGCACATCGAGGTGCGCGAGATCGAGAAGATGGGCCGCAAGGCCGTGGACTCCAACCAGGTGTTCTTCGACGCGCTGCCGGTGCCGGAGGAGGATCGCATCGGCGAGGAAGGCAAGGGCTTCGAGTACATCCTGCACGGCATGAACCCGGAACGCATCCTCATCGCCGCCGAATGCGTGGGCCTGGGGCGCTGCGCGGTCAAGCGCGCCGCGCAGTACGCCAACGAGCGCATCGTGTTCGACCGCCCGATCGGCAAGAACCAGGCGATCCAGCATCCGCTGGCCGCGAACTGGATGGCGCTCGAGGCGGCCAATCTCATGGTGTTCAAGGCGGCGTGGCTCTACGACCGGAAGAAAGCGTGCGGCGCGGAGGCGAATGCCTCGAAGTACCTCGCGGCCGAGGCGTGCTTCGACGCCTGCCAGCAAGCGGTGATGACGCACGGCGGCTACGGCTACGCCAAGGAGTACCACGTGGAACGGTACTTGCGGGAGTCGCTCGTCGGGCGCATCGCCCCGGTGAGCCCACAGATGATCCTGTGCTTCATCGCGGAGCGCGTGCTAGGGTTGCCCAAGTCCTACTAGGCGCGACTCCTGCAGCCCGGCCTACATCATCTAGCGCTGATCTTCGTGCTCTACCTGGCCTGCGGCTGGGTAGGGGTGACGCTCACCGTGATGCCGGAGGGCATCGCCATCCTCTGGCTGCCCAACGCGGTGCTGCTCGCCGCGCTGATCCGCTTCCAGGCCGCGCGCTACGCGGCGATCGCGGCCGTGGCGATGGCCGCGGAGATCGCGGTGGGCTGGGGCAGGTTCTCGCTGCTCGAGTCGGTGCTGTTCGGGCTGGTCAACATCGGCGAGGCGACGCTCGCCTACGCGCTGCTGCGGCGCCTGAAATTCGATGCGGCGTTTGCGGCGCCCGCCGACCTGGCGAAGTTCGTCGTCGCCGGTCCGTTGCTGGCGGCGCTTGCCGCGGCCTTCGCGGGCGGCGCGGTGTACAGCGCGCTCCGCAGCACCGAGGTGCCGTACCTGGAGTTCGTGCGCGTCTGGTGGTTCGGCGACGGGCTGGGCCTGCTCATCCTCACGCCACTGCTGCTCGGCTTCCGGCCGTTCGGCGTCACCCCCGCGGCGGCGGCGGGGACGAGGAGCGCCGATACCTTCATCTGGATCGTCGGCGTCGCGGTGCTGGTCCTGTTCTGGACCTGGCCCGAGGGGCGCGTCCTCGGCGTCTATATGGGGCCGGTGCTGCTCCTGCCAATTGCGCTCTACATCGCGGCGCGCTACGAGCCGCGCTGGGTCGCCGCCGCCGTGGCGCTCGTCGCGATCTCGCTGGTCGGCGCCGTCGCCTTCGGCCGCAGCCCGTTCGGGCCGCTCGAGCCGCGCGACGCGGTGATCCGGGCGCAGGAGTACATCTTCGTCATGACCCTGCTCGCCCTGGGGCTCGCCACGCTGCTCGGCCAGGTGCGCGCGCGCCAGCGCGAGGTCGAGTCCGCCAACCGCGATCTGCGCCGGCTGAACAGCGAGCTGGAGGCGCGCGTCGACGAGCGCACCCTGGAGCTGCGCCACGCCAACCGCATCCTCGCCGAGCTCGCCGCGGTCGACCCGCTCACCGACCTCTATAACCGGCGCGGCCTCACGGACATCGGCCAGCGCGAGATCGCGCTCGCGCGGCGCGGCGGCCGCAACCTCGCGGTGATGATGCTGGACCTCGATCATTTCAAGGCGGTCAACGACCGCTACGGGCACCAGGCGGGCGACGACACGCTCAAGCACTGCGCCGCGCTGCTCAAGCGCCTGGCGCGCGGCAGCGACAGCTGCGGACGCTACGGCGGCGAGGAGTTCGTGCTGCTCGCGCCCGAGACCGAGCTGGTGGGCGCCAGCGTGCTCGCCGAGCGCATCCTCGAGGAGCTCCGCAGCACTCCCGTACCTACGTCGAACGGCGAGATCCGGGTGACCGCCAGCATCGGCGTCACCGTGCTTGGCGCGCGCGACGCCAAGCTCGCCGACGTGCTGCGCCGCGCCGACGCCGCGCTGTACGAGGCGAAGGCGGCGGGGCGCGACCGCGTGGTGAGCGTCCCGGCCTAGGCAAAGCCGGGGTTTGCCCGCTTCCGGGGCGGGCCGGCGTGACATATGGCCGGACCAGCGCTCGCCCCGACACCGCCTTACAAGAAACCGCAAGATTTCTGCGGATTCCTCCCTGTCCCCCCCATGGAGCGGGGGCTACAGTCGCTGCGCATGTCGCTGGAGCGGCATGTGACATTTCACACATTTGCGGGAGAGCGGGAGAGAACCATGAAAAGGACCAGTGCCATTCGCAGCGTGATCCTTGGCGCGTTGCTGGCGGCCTACGGCGCAAGCGCGGCCGCACAGGCCATCGACGAGTTCGAGCCCAACTACCCCGACGCGCAACGCCTCGTGCGCGGCGCTGACGGCACAATGTCCGTCAAGGGCGCCATCGGCGTGCGCGAGTTCTGGGCCGCTCCGGTCCAGGACGTGGACCTGTACTCGTTTTATGCGCACGAAGGCGACGTGCTGACCTTCGATATCGACGGCGGCATCAAGAGCTCCACCATGTTCGGGGCGCCTCGCAGCGTGAACACGATGCTCACCGTTCTCGGCCCCAGCCCCGAGTTCGTGGTGCAACGCCAGGCGCTCACGTGCCTGGCCGGGGTGTATGGGGCCTCCATCAGCATGGAGGATCCTTGCATCCTGAACTTCAGGGCGGAAAAGAGCGGAATTTACGTCGTCGCCGTGACCGGCGAGCCGGTCTCCGTGATCGACGGCGGAAACGTCGTGGGCGACATGCCCAGCACCAACGGCGAGTACCTGCTCATCGTCACGGGCGCATCGGACATGCCTGCGCCGGTGCCGCCCGCCCCGCCGGCGCCGCCCGCGCCGGCGCCGACGACCTCGCCGGTCGCGCCGACTCCGCCAGCCCCGCTGGTGATCAACATCGATATCAAGCCCGGAAGCCGGCTGTTCGCCCCGATCAACCCGAAGTCGAAGGGCAACATCCCGGTGGCGCTGCTGTCCAACGCCAACTTCAACGCGCTCGAGGTCGACCGGGGTTCGCTCACCTTCGGCGCGACGGGTAACGAAGACAGCTTCAGGAAGTGCGCTTGGGAGGGCAAGGACGTGAATGGCGACCTCATGCTCGACCTCGTGTGCCACTTCGAGACCGAGATGACGGGCTTCAAACCGCAACACGGCGATGGCGTCCTCAAGGGAACCATCGGCGGCAGGCCGTTCGAGGGCAGCGGAGCGCTGAAGATCCTCCCGGCGCCGAAGAAGCAGAAGTAGCGCCGCCCGCGGCGCGATACGAGCCCCCGCCCTCCGGCGGGGGCTTTTTTTTCTTCAGGTCGCGAGGAACCTGGCAAGG
>JBFFZT010000234.1:0-4263 GCA_041568535.1 Burkholderiales bacterium
CCGAGGAGCTCGCGCCAGGACCCCGCGGCGACCATGGCGGCGCTGCTCGTCAACACCAGCCTCGAGTCGCGCCTGCCGGTGAACCTCACCTGGCTCGGCCTCGACGGCCTGCCGGAAACCAAGGGCCTCGCCGACATCCTGCGCGAATGGGGCGACTGGCGCGTGCAGACGGTGCGCCGGCGCACCGCGCACCGGCTCGAGAAGTGCGAGGCGCGGCTGCACATCGTGCTGGGGCGCCTGCTCGCCTTCGTGCGCATCGACGAGATCATCAAGCTGATCCGCGCGGCGGACGATCAGGCCGAAGCCAAGCAGAAGATGATGGCGAAGTGGAAGTTCAGCGAGCGCCAGGCCGAGGACATCGTCAACATCCGCCTCGGGCAGCTCACCAAGCTCGACGGCGTGAAGCTGAACGACGAGCGTAAGGCGCTCGAAGCCCAGAGGAAGGACCTGAAGGCGATCCTCGGCAACGACAAGGAATTGAAGAAGCTCGTGGTGAAGGAGCTGGAGGCCGACGCCAAGGCCTACGGCGACGAGCGGCGCACGCTGATCAAGGCCGAGGAGCGCGCGCAGGTCGAGCGCACGGTGGTGGAGGAGCCGCTCACCGTCATCCTGTCGAAGAAGGGCTGGATGCGCGCGCGCACCGGCCACAACCTGGATGTCGCGACGCTCGCCTTCAAGGACGGCGACGGCCTGCTGCAGACGCTGGAATGCAAGACCACCGACGCGGTGATCGTGCTCGCCGAGTCGGGCAAGACCTTTACGCTGGAGGCCGCGGCCCTGCCCACCGGGCGCGGCGACGGGGTGCCGGTGAATACGCTGGTGCACTCCTCGTCCGACGACATCGTGTGGATGGGCACGGGCGATCCCGCACAGAAGCTGCTGATGAATTCGAGCGCCGGCCTGGGCTTCGTGTGCAAGCTGGGCGACCTCGTATCGCGCACGCGCCAGGGCAAGGACTTCATGACCGTGGACGAGGGCGCGCAGGCGCGGCCGCCCGCTTTGTTCGTCGAGGGCAAGTACGTGGCGGCGCTGTCCTCGGATGCGCGCCTGCTGCTGTTCCCGCTCGCCGACGTGCCGGTGCGGCCGAACGGCGGCGTCGGCGTGCAGCTGCTCGCCCTGCCCGAGAAGGAAACGCTCGCCGCGGTCGCCGTCACCGACGGCAAGTCGCTGGTGGTGAGCGGCGTGCGGCGCAAGAACCGCGCCGTGGAGACGCTCGACGCCGCGCAGCTCGCGGCGCACCTGGGCAAGCGCGCCCAGCGCGGCAAGGTCTGCGACGCGGGCTTCAGGCCGGATCGCATTGGTTCCTAGCGAACTTCGCGCCGCGCTGGCGCCGGCGGCGGTCCTCGCCGCCGCGGGACTCGCGGTCTGGGTCGGCCCGGCGCTGCCGGATTCGCTCGCCGGGCTCAAGGTCCTCGGCCCCTACGCGGTGCTCGTGCTTGGCGTCGCCTTCGCGCTGCGCTTCAACCGCGGGCGCGCGCTCATCCTGCTCGCCTCGCTGCTGGCCGCCTACGGCGGCTATCACTACGCGCAGGGGCTGGGCGGCTTCGCCGAGAAAGCCGTGTACACGGCGCTCGTCGTGCTGGTGCCGCTCAACGCGCTCATCGCCATGGCGCTGCCCGAGCGCGGCGTCGCCTATCACGGCAGCTACCGCTGGCTGCTGCTGCTCGGCGGCGAGGCGCTGCTCATCCTGTGGATCGCCGCCGCCGGCCGCAGCGCGCTCTCGGGTCTCGCCTGGCAGGGCGTGCTCGAGCACTGGATCTTCCGCTCGCCGCCGACGCCGCTCGCCGGGCGCATCATGTTCGGCGCCGCGTTCGTCGCCGCGGTGTGGCGCGCCTGGCCCAAGCACACGCCGCTCGACCTGGGGCTCGCCGCCGCGCTGGTCGCGTTCTTCATCGCAGCAGAATGGGCTGCGTCGCCCACGGTGTTCGGCGCTTTTCTGTCCGCCGCGGGCGCGGTCGTGCTCATCGCGTTCGTGCAGGAATCGCACCGTCTCGCGTTTCGCGACGAGCTGACCACGCTTCCCGGGCGGCGCGCGCTCGACGAGCAGCTGCGCGCCCTCGGGCCGCACTACACGCTCGCCATGATCGACGTCGACCATTTCAAGAAATTCAACGACACCCATGGCCACGACATCGGCGACCAGGTGCTCAAGCTCGTCGCGGCGCGCCTCGCCGAGACCGGCGGCGGCGGCATGGCGTTTCGCTACGGCGGCGAGGAGTTCAGCGTGCTGTTCCCCGGGCGCGGCCTGAAGCAGGCGCTGCCGTACCTGGAGCGCACGCGCGCGGCGGTCGAGCGCTACCGGATGGCGGTGCGCAGCGAGGCGCGCCCGCGGCAGGAGGAGGCGGGCATCCGGCGCCGCGGCGATGCCGCGCCGACCAAGCTGCTGTCGGTGACCGTATCGATCGGCGCGGCCGAGCCCGAGCTCGAGCGCCAGCCGCCGGCGCAGGTGCTGAAAGCGGCCGACGAGGCGCTGTACCGCGCAAAGAAGGGCGGCCGCAACCGCGTGTGCACGTGAGCTGGGACCCCGCCCAATACCTGAAATTCGCCGGCGAGCGCATGCGCCCGGCGGTGGACCTGCTGGCGCGCGTCGCGGCCGAAGCGCCGCGAGCGGTCGTCGACCTGGGCTGCGGCGCGGGCAATCTCGCGCCGCTGCTCATGGCGCGCTGGCCGGGCGCGCAGCTCACCGGCGTCGACAGCTCGCCCGAAATGCTCGCGCGCGCGCGCGCGGCGCACCCGAAGGCGCAGTTCGTGCAGGGCGACATCGGCGCGTGGCGCCCGGCGCGGCCCGTGGACGTGCTCTACAGCAACGCCGCGCTGCACTGGCTCGACGGTCACGAGCGGCTGCTGCCGGCGCTGCTCGAATCGCTCGCGCCTGGCGGCTGGCTGGCGGTGCAGATGCCGCGCAACTTCAGCGCGCCCTCGCATACGAGCATCGTCGAGACCATCGAGCAGGGCCCGTGGCGCGCCCGGCTCGAGCCGCTCGTGCGGCGCGAGCCGGTGGCCGCGCCCGGGTTCTACTGGCGGCTGCTCGAGCCGCGCGCGGCCGAGTTGCAGGTCTGGGAGACCGAGTACCTGCAGGTGCTCGAGGGCGACAATCCCGTGGCCGAGTACACCAAGGGCACCTGGCTGAAGCAGTTCCTCGACCGGCTGGCGCGGCCCGAGCGCGACGCGTTCGAGGCCGAATACCGCAAGCGCGTGCTCGCCTGGTATCCGCCGGAAGCCGACGGACGCACGCTGTTTCCCTTCCGGCGCCTTTTTCTGGTCGCGCGGCGCAAGCCCTAGGATTCCAGATTGTCCTTGTCCGCCCGGGCGTTAGGGGTCATACTGCCGGCCTCGAAACATCCGGAACGGAGATATATGGCCAAGGAAGAAATGCTGGAGATGGAGGGCGTCGTGCAGGAAGTGCTGCCCAGCACGCAGTTCCGCGTCGAGCTCACCAACGGCGCGCAGGTGCTCGCCTACGCAGGCGGCAAGGTACGCAAGAACCGCATCCGCATCCTCGCGGGTGATCGCGTGACGATGGAAATGTCCCCCTACGACCTGACGCGGGGTCGCATCAGCTTCCGCCACAAGGACGAAAACCCGGTCGCCATGCCGCAGCGGCGCCCGACCTTCCGCAAGCGCTAGCGCTTTTCTCGCGCGGCATGCCGGTGTAACTTCCCCCGGACAGGCACTCCGGGGGAGCGGCGTGGACCTTTCGCGCTATTTCGACTACGAGCAACGAGGCACGGCGGCCGCGGACGACGCGGCGCGCAAGACCGTGTTCCTGTCCGGCGCGACGCGCGCCGACTGGGAGCGGCTCGCCGCCTGCTGCAGCCTGCGGCGCTTTCGCGCCGGCGAGACCGTGGTGCGCGAGGGCGAGCGCGCCCAGTCGCTGTACATCGTGGCGCGCGGCGCCCTCGAGGTGCGGCGTGGCGCGAAGCGCCTGGCGCAGGTGCCCGAGGGCTCGGTGTTCGGCGAGCAGGCGTTCTTCGACGGCGAGCCGCGCTCGGCGAGCGTGATCGCGACGCGCGACGGCGAGCTGCTGGAGCTCGGCGCGCACGCCCTGGAGCAGCTCGCGGCGCGCGACCCGCAGCTCGTGCGCACGGTGCTGTTCGAGCTCGGGCGCATCCTGTCGCTGCGCCTGCGCGCCGCGACCGATCTCGCGGCCCTGGTGCGGCGCTAGGGAGCGCGCGTGGCCGACGACAAGCCTGCGGCCGCCGCAGCCGCGTTTCCCAACTACACGCAGCTCGACCCGCTGCTGCCGCTGTGGGCGTGGCAGAC
>JBFFZT010000235.1:0-4252 GCA_041568535.1 Burkholderiales bacterium
AGGCCGAGGCGAAGAAGGCGCGCGTGCGCTGCACGTCGCGCCATGTCACGGCGACCCAGGTCTACGACGGCATCCTGCGCACCGCGCGCAGCGCCAGGTGCGACTGCATCGCCATGGCCTCGCACGGGCGCGGCGGGCTCGCCGGGGTGCTGCTCGGCAGCGAGACCACGCGCGTGCTCGCGCACTCCAAGGTGCCGGTGCTGGTACTGCGCTAATCCAGCTCGACCTGCAGGTCGCGCGGCGCCTCGGGCACGCTCTCCACGGTGAAGTACACGCGCCCGATCTCGCGCGCGTCGTCGCTCTCGACCTCCACCTTCCAGCGCCCGGGCTGGTAGTTGGCCTTGAAGCCGTAACCGCGGAACCCTTCGGCGCGCCCGCCGACGATGCGGATCGGGATGCTGTCCTGCAGCAGCCAGCCCCGGCCGCCGGGCTCCCAGTACCAGCGCATGCGCACCTGGTCGGCGAAGCGCGCAGGCGAGAAGACGCGGAAGTACACGAACACGCGGTCCCCGGGCTGCGCGCGAAAGTACTGGTCGCCGTGGTGCCAGAAGCGCCACCACGGCCGCTCATGCTGCAGGATGTAGCCGGCCTCGGTGCGCTCGACCGAGTGGTACACGCCGATGAAGGGGATCGACAGTGGCGCGGGCGGAATCGCGCGCAGCAGGTAGGCGCCGAGGAACAGGACCAGCACCGCGCCCGCGGGCAGCAGGATCTGGCGGCGCGCGGCGGCAAACTGCCCCGGCCGCCGGCGCCGGATCCATTCGGCGGCGCCGGCGATGGGCAGCGCGCCCACCACCATCGACGACACGAACACGGCCTGGCCGATCGAGCCGACGGCGATCGGCACGACGATGGCGGCGAACGACAGCCAGCACAGCGCGAGCAGCGCGAACTTCACGTGCAGGCCGAGCGCCTTGAAGCGCCGCGACTCGTTGGCCACCACGATCAGCACCAGAAAGCCGAGGAAGCCGAAGGACACGAGCAGCGACGAGCTCTTGAAGAAGAAGATGGCGTACAGGTTGAGCAGCGCGCCGAGCGCGAAGTGGATCGCCGCCGAGCGGTACTCGTAGTACCAGTGCAGGAGGCGCGCCTGCCCGGCGAGCTCGACCGGCGGCGCGCCCTGCGCGAGGAACATGTGCAGCAGCACCGCCATCACGGCCGAGAGGTACACGAGCTGCTGGCCGATGGTGAGCCAGGAGTCGATGCGCCCGACGGTGACGATGTCGAACAGGAAGCCGCCGGCGAAGAACACCGCCGCCACCTCGCGCTCGTTCTCGGCGAAGCGCTGCCTCAGGCGCTCGAGCGCCGTCGCCGGTGCCGCCGGTGCCTCGGGCTGCGTCATCGGAACGGCGATTGTACCGATAGGCCGGTCGCGGCCCGCGCCAGCTAGTAGACTGCCGTGATGCAAGCCCGCTCCCTGCCCGCCGTGCTGCTGCTCTCGCTGGGGCTCCTCGCCGCCTCCGCGTCGCCCACGGCGCAGCCGGAGAAGCGCGTGGTCCACGTCGCCCCGATCGAAGGCGTCATCGACCTGGGCCTGGCGCCCTTCGTGCGACGCGCCATCGACGAGGCCGCACAGGCCGGCGCGGCGGCGCTGGTGCTCGAGGTCAACACATTCGGCGGGCGCGTGGACGCGGCAGTGCAGATCCGCGATGCGCTGCTCAACAGCCCGGTCAAGACCATCGCCTTCGTCAACAAGCGCGCCATCTCCGCCGGCGCGCTGATCAGCCTCGCCGCCGAGCACCTCGTCATGTCCGGCGGCAGCACCATCGGCGCGGCGACCCCGGTGCAGGCGGGAGCGCCGGGCGCCGCCGCCCAGCCGGTGCAGGAAAAGACCGTGTCCTACGTGCGCAAGGAGTTCCGCGCCACCGCCGAGAGCCGCAAGCGCCCGCCGCTGCTCGCCGAGGCGATGGTGGACGCCGACGTGGAGATCAAGGGCGTGATCGCCAAAGGCAAGCTGCTCACGCTGACGACCGACGAGGCGCTCAAGCACAAGCTCGCCGATTTCCGCGCCGACACCCTGGAAAGCGCGCTCGAGAAGCTGGGGCTCGGCGGCGCCGAGCTGCGGCGCGCGGCGCCCAACTGGGCGGAGAACGTGGTGCGGTTCCTGACCCACCCGGTGGTGAGCTCGCTGCTCATCAGCATCGCCATGATCGGCATTCTGATCGAGCTGCGCACGCCCGGCTTCGGCATTCCCGGCGCGGCCGGCGTCACGAGCCTGGCGCTCTTTCTTTGGGGCCACTGGCTGGTGCAGCTCGCCGGCTGGGAAGAGCTGCTGCTCGCGCTCGGCGGCGTGGTGCTGCTCGCGCTGGAGCTGTTCGTCATTCCGGGATTCGGCATCGCCGGGATACTCGGCATCCTCGCGCTGCTCGCCGCGCTGGTGCTCAGCATGCTGGGCACGGGCGACACGCCGCAGTTCATGATGCTGGCCGCCACGCGCGTCGTGTTCGCGCTGCTCGCCGCCCTGGTGGCGAGCCTGGTGCTGCTGCGTTACCTGCCGCGCCTGCCCTTCGGGCGGCGCTTCATCCTGCGCACCGGTCTGGCTTCGGCGCAGGGATATGCGTCAGCGCCGGAGAGCGACCGTCAGTGGCTGGGACGGAAAGGCCGCGCGTCGTCCCCGCTGCACCCGGCCGGCATCGCCGAAATCGACGGCCAGCGCGTGGACGTGGTCTCCGACGGGGAGCTCGTCGAGCCCGGAGAGCGCATAGAGGTGATCCGCGTGGACGGCAACCGTGTCGTCGTCAGAAGAATACTCAACCCAAATGAAAAGGAGTGACCCATGACAGGTTTGGAGGGTGGTCTTACCGGAGGTTTAGGATTGCTCGTACTGCTGGTGGCCGGCCTGGCGCTGTTGCTGTACCTGGTGCCGGTGCCGCTGTGGATCGCGGCCTGGGCCTCGGGCGCCTACGTGGGCCTGTTCACCCTGATCGCCATGCGCCTGCGCCGCGTGCCGCCCAGCACCATGATCACGGCGCGCATCAGCTCGGTGAAGGCCGGCATCGACGTCTCGCTCAACGACCTCGAGGCCCACTTTCTCGCCGGCGGCAATGTCGTGCGGGTCGTGAACGCCATGATCTCGGCGGACAAAGCCAACATTCCCCTGCCGTTCAAGCGCGCCGCGGCGATCGACCTCGCCGGACGCAACGTGCTGGAGGCGGTGCAGATGTCGGTGCTGCCCAAGGTAATCGAGACGCCGCGCATCGCGGCGGTCGCCAAGGACGGCATCCAGCTGATCGTCGTCTCCCGCGTCACGGTGCGCACCAACATCGACCGCCTGGTGGGCGGCGCGGGCGAAGAGACGATCATCGCGCGCGTCGGCGAGGGCATGGTAAGCACCATCGGCTCGGCCACCAATCACAAGAGCGTGCTGGAGAATCCCGACCATATCTCCAAGCACATCCTGTCCAAGGGCCTGGACGCGGGCACCGCCTACGAGATCCTGTCCATCGACATCGCCGACGTCGACGTCGGCGCCAACATCGGCGCCAAGCTGCAGATCGACCAGGCCGACGCCGACAAGCAGATCGCCCAGGCCAAGGCCGAGGAGCGCCGCGCCATGGCGGTGGCGCTCGAGCAGGAGATGCGCGCGCGCGTCGTGGAAGCCGAGGCCGAGGTGCCGCGCGCCATGGCGGAAGCCTTCCGCCAGGGCAACCTCGGCATCATGGACTACTACCGCATGAAGAACCTGCAGGCCGACACCGACATGCGCGGCGTGATCGCGGGCACCGGCGATGATCCCGCCGGCGCGCCGAAGAAATAGCGGAGGCCGCGATGCCGAAATCCGGATCCGAGCTGCTGTTCCTCGCGCTGATCATCGGCGGCTTCATGCTGTTCAACTACTTCGCGCAGCAGCTGGCGAAGAAAGCGCGCGAGCAGCAGGAGGCGGAAAAGGCCGCGCGCGGGCAGCAGGAGGGAGAAGCGGCGGAGGCCTCGGCGCCGCCGCCCGAGGACGCGCCGCTGGAGGATATCTGGGGGCGCACGCCCGCGCCGCTTCCGGCCGCGCCTGCGCCTGTGCCTGCGCCCGTCGCACGCGCCGAGCCGGAGGCGCGCGCCGCGCCGCCGCGGCCTTCGCGCAAGCGCACGGGCACGCGACTCTTTCGCACGCGAAAGGACCTGCGGCACGCTGTCGTCCTCATGACGGTGCTAGGCCCCTGCCGCGCGCTCGAGCCGCACGAGCAACGCTAGGCGCGGCCGCGCCAGGGCCGGCTTAGCGCAGCAGCCGCTTCACCAGCGCGCCGATCACCCAGGCGCGCAC
>JBFFZT010000236.1:0-4247 GCA_041568535.1 Burkholderiales bacterium
GCTCATCGCCGTGCTCCTGGTCGCGTTCTTTCCGGGCATCGCCACCTTCCTGCCGCGGCTGGTGTTCTGATCCCCCGGCCGGCACCCGGAAAAGGTGCCTAAACGCACTGCCGGCGCGCCCCTCCTTGTCTAGGGTGGGGTCATGAGACGCAAATTGTTCACCCACCCCCTCGGCCGCCCGTCCGGCGACGCCCCCCGTTCGTCGCATGCGGGGATCAAACACTGTGGCGGAGGGGATTCCTTCCTCGCACGGCGCCCCGGGGTACGCGAAGCTGGAGGCGCAGGAGGTGTCATATGAACGCGCTACAGTACAGTACCGAGTTCATCCGGCTGGAGTCCGACCTGGCCGCGCGCATGGAGACGCTGTTCCAGCGCTGCCCGGCCCTGTACGGCTTCTCCGTGCAGCCGAGCTCGAGCGTGACCCGCGAGCGGGTGGTGGTCGACCTGCATGAGGACCTGCACCTCGCCGACGTGGTGCTGCACGAGCCGCTCAACGGCGAGCAGGCCGCGACCCTGGTGGGCGAGATTTCCGAAGCGCTTCTCGAACTGGTGGACGAGCGTCCGGAAGCGACCGCGCTGCTGCGCGGGCGCACCTTCGCCCGGACCCTGCACTGAAAGGAGGCCTTATGCTAAGACAAGCCTTCATCGCGATTCTCCTGATCCTGGGGGCAAGCGTCGCCAGGGCGCAGGACCTCAGCCAGCCGCTGCTTCTGGTGGCCTCGGCGGACCTGAAAGGGCCCTACAGCCGCACCGCGGTGCTCGTGGTGCCGATCGGCGGCCAGCACTTCGGCTTCATCCTCAACCGCGCTACCGAAGTGAAGCTCGCCACGCTGTTTCCCGAGCACGCGCCTTCCGCGAAGGTCGCCGACCCCGTGTTCTTCGGCGGCCCGGAGCGCATGAACGCGATCTTCGCCGTGGTGCCGCGCAACCCCGGTGGCCCTTCGGTGCGCCTGTTCGGCGACCTGTACGTCACCGTGCAGGCCGAGGCGGTCGACCGCATCATCGAGCAGACGCCGAACGACGCGCGCTTTTTCGCCGGCTTCGTCGGCTGGCGCCCGGGCGAGCTCGCCGCCGAGCTTGAAGCGGGTTTCTGGCACACGGCGACGCCCGAGGCGGCGCTCGTGTTCAACGACGACACCGGCAGCATGTGGGAGACGCTGATCCAGCGCCTGGGCAAGCCGGCGGGCAAGGGCATGCAGCAGGCGTAGCGCCGCGCGGCTTCCCCTTCTTTAACGCCCCCTCGCGGGGCGTTCCTGTTTGCGCCGCGCGCCGGCGAACCGCGGTGGGCATGCCCCGCGAATGCCGGTATATTCAAGACGCCCCCTCGCGGGGCGTTTTTGCTTTCCTGACAACGAGCCCATGAACGCACCCGAGATCCAGTTCGACCCCGCTGCCGCACGCTTCGGCTCCGCGCGCTCGCAAAAGCGCCTCGAAGACGACCGGCTCCTCATCGGCAAGGGCCTGTTCAGCGATGACCGGCGCTTCGACAAGGAAGCCGCGCTCGTCGTGGTGCGCTCGCCCCACGCGCACGCGAAGATCAAGTCGGTGGACCTCACCGCGGTGCGCGCCGCGCCCGGCGTGCTCGCCGCGTGGACGATGGCCGATCTGGCCGCCGACGGCGTGAAGCACATTCCGGTGCCGGCGCTGTTCAAGCGCGCCGACGGCCAGCCGCTGTCGGCGCCGCCGCGCACGCCGCTCGCCGGCGAGCGCGCGCTCTTCGTCGGGCATGGCGTGGTTGCGATCGTCGCGCAGACGCGCGTGCAGGCGCAGGACGCTGCCGAGCTTGTGGAAATCGAATACGAAGACCTGCCCTGCGTGGTCGATCCGCGCGTGGCGATCAAGCCCGACGCACCGCAGCTCTGGCCGGAGGCACCGGGCAACGTCGCCGGCGAGACGCGCTACGGGAAGGCCGAAGAGGCCGCGGCGGCGTTCAAGCGCGCCGCGCACGTCACCGAGATCGAGCTGCACAACCAGCGCGTGATCGCGGTGGCGATGGAGCCGCGCTGCGCGATCGGCGTGCACGAGAAAGGCCGCACCACCGTCTACACGCAGAGCCAGCAGCCCACCGGCGCGCGCGACGCGCTCGCCGCCGCCCTCGGCGTGAAGCCCGCGGACGTGCGCGTGGTCAACGGCGACATCGGCGGCGGCTTCGGCATGAAGACCGGCGCCACGCCCGAGGAGGCGCTGGTCGCCTATGCGGCGAAAAAGCTCGGCCGGCCGGTGCGCTGGCGCGGTGACCGCAGCGAGGAGTTCCTCGCCGCGCACATGGGGCGCGACATGCACTTCAAGGCGGCGCTCGCACTCGACAAGGACGGGCGCATCCTCGCGCTCAAGCTGCACATGCTCGGCAACATGGGGGCGGTGCCGGTGGGTTCCTCGGCCATGATCCCGCTCGCCATGGTGGCGAAGGTGCAGACCTCCGTGTACCGCGTGCCGGCGGCGGACTTCCACTTCCAGGGCGTGCTCACCAACACCATGGCCACCGGCGCCTACCGCGGCGCGGGCCGGCCCGAGGGCAACTACCTGATCGAACGCCTGGTGGAGAAGGCCGGGCGCGAAATGGGCATCGACCCGGTCGAGATCCGCCGGCGCAACCTGCTCAAGCCCGGCGATCTGCCGCACACCACCTACGCGGGCGAGGTCTACGACTCGGGCGACTTCCCGAAGGTCCTCGACGGACTGCTGAAAGTCGCGGACTGGAAGGGCTACGACGCGCGTGCCGCGCAATCGAAGAAGCGGGGCAAGCTGCGCGGGCGCGGGCTCGCGGCCTACCTCGAGTGGACCGGCGCGCTGCCCACCGAGACGGTGGACGTCGAGGTCGACGCCGAGGGCAGTGTCACCGTGTTCTCGGGGACGCAGGCGATGGGGCAGGGGCTGGAGACAACCTATGTGCAGCTGATCACCGAAGTGCTGCAGATCCCAGCCGACGCGGTGACGATCGTGCAGGGCGACACCGACCGCGCCAACGGCGTGGGCAGCGTCGGATCGCGCTCGGCGTTCGTCGGCGGCTCGGCGGTCGTGGCGGCGGGGCGCACGCTCATCGTGCGCGGCAAGGAGCTCGCCGCCGAGGCGCTGGAAGCCGCGGCCGCCGACCTCGAGTTTCGCGACGGCCGCTTCGTCGTCGCCGGCACCGACAAGTCGATCGGCCTCGCCCAGCTCGCGTCGCGCCAGGTGGACAAGCGCGTGCGCGTGTCGGCGACGCAGACGCCCTCGACGCCGTCGTGGCCGAACGGCGCGCAGGCCTGCGAGGTGGAGATCGATCCCGACACCGGCGAGGTGGCGATCGCGCGCCTGTCGAGCCTCGACGATATCGGCCGCATCATCAACCATGCGATCGTCGAAGGGCAGATCCAGGGCGGCATGGCGCAGGGCGTCGGCCAGGCGCTCTTCGAGCAGTCGGTGTACGACCCGGAGTCGGGGCAGCTCCTCACCGGCTCGCTCATGGACTACTGCGTGCCGCGCGCCGACCAGTTCCCGCCGATGACCAACGCCTTCGACGAGAGCGTGCCCTGTACCACGAACCTCCTCGGCGTGAAGGGCTGCGGCGAGATCGGCACCATCGGCGCGATCCCCGCCGTGGTGCACGCGGTGCTCGATGCGCTGTCCGCCCACGGTGTGACGCACCTGGAGATGCCGCTGACGTCGGAGAAGGTCTGGCGCGCCATGCGCCGCAGCTGAGCCTCATGCGCGATCGGGCGCGCCGCGTCTTCGGTTACGCGGTCTTCGCGTCGCTCCTGCTGCACGCGCTCGTGTTCTACGTCCTGCCCGTGGCGCGCGAGCTGAATGCGCTGCTGCCGCAGGAAGCCGAGCCCCTGATCGCGCGCGTCGAGCATCTCGAGCCGCCGCCGCCGCCCAAGCCGGCGCCGGAGATCCGCAAGCCGGCACCGCCGCCGCCCCCCGTGCAGGTCGTGAAGCCCACACTCGCGCCGGCGCCCGAAGTCCGGACCTCGGTCGAGCCTGCGCCACGGCCGGAGCCGGTCGTACAGCTGCCGCCACAGCCCGCACCGGCGGAACCCGCGCCGGCACCCGCTGCGCTCGCCACCCCTCCTGCGCCGCCCGCGCCGGCGCCGCCGCCCGCCATCGACCCGCGCATGCGCAGCGACTACGCGCAGCGCATCAGCGCCGCCGCGGAGCGCTACAAGGTGTATCCGCGCGTCGCCATCGACAACAACTGGCGTGGCGAGGTCGCTGTGGTGATGGCGATCGCCGCCGACGGCCGCATCGCGTCGCTGCGCGTGACCAAGAGC
>JBFFZT010000237.1:0-4241 GCA_041568535.1 Burkholderiales bacterium
GCAGATCTTCACCGGCAAGACGCCGCGCGAGAACATCGAGTCGCTGTACTACGTGAAGCAGAAACTGATGACGCTCAAGCACGCCGCGGGCCCGCTCACCGAGACCTCGAGCCGGCTGTTCGGCGGCCGCGTGCCGCCGGCCTGCGCCGGCCTGGGCGAGTACTTTCGCGACGTCTACGACCACGTCGTGCGGCTCAACCAGTCGATCGACACGCTGCGCGACACGGTCACCACCGCCATCCAGGTGAACCTGGCGATGATCACCATCGGCGAGAGCGAGGTCACCAAGCGCCTCGCGGCGTATGCCGCGCTGGTGGCCGTGCCGACCATGATCGCCGGCATCTACGGCATGAACTTCCAGAACATGCCGGAACTGAGCTGGAGCTTCGGTTACCCCGTCTCGCTCGCCGTCATGGCGGCGATCGATGGCTACCTGTTCTTCCGTTTCCGCAAGGCGGGCTGGCTTTAGCGCTAGCGCAATCCGGGCAGCGCGCCCTTGAGATTCCTCATCATGCGCGCCATGTTGCCGCCCTTCATCATCTTCATCATCTTCTGCATCTGCTCGAACTGGTTGAGCAGGCGGTTCACCTCCTGCACCGGCACGCCCGCCCCGGCGGCGATGCGGCGCTTGCGCGAAGCCTTGATCAGCCCGGGATGCGCGCGCTCCTGCGGCGTCATGGCGTTGATCACGCCCGCGGTGCGGCGCAGCTGACGCTCGTCCTGCAGCTGCGCCGGGTTGATCTGCCCGGCGAGCTGCGCCGGCAGCTTGTCCAGCATCGAGGCCATGCCGCCCATCTTCTGCATCTGCAGGAGCTGCTGCTTGAAGTCCTCGAGATCGAACCCCTTGCCTTTCTTCAGCTTCTCGGCGACGCGCTGTGCCTGCTCGAGGTCGACCTGCTTGTGCGCCTCCTCGACCAGCGACAGGATGTCGCCCATGCCGAGCACGCGCGAGGCCATGCGCTCGGGATGGAACGGCTCGAGCGCGTCGAGCTTCTCGCCGACGCCCGCGAACTTGATCGGCTTGCCGGTGACCTGTCGCACCGAGAGCGCTGCGCCGCCGCGCGCGTCGCCGTCGAGCTTGGTGAGGATGACCCCGGTGAGCGGGAGGCGCTCGCCGAATGCGCGCGCCACGTTCACCGCGTCCTGGCCTTGCATCGCGTCGACCACGAACAGCGTCTCGACTGGCTTGACCGCGGCGTGCAGCGCCGCGATCTCCTGCATCATCGCTTCGTCGATCGCAAGGCGCCCCGCCGTATCGACAATGAGCACGTCGTAGTAGCGCGTGCGCGCGTGCTCGAGCGCACGCCGCGCGATGTCCTGCGGCGCATCGCCGCTGGCCGAGGGAAACACGTCCACGCCCGCCTGCGCCGCGACGGTTGCGAGCTGCTCGATCGCCGCCGGCCGGTACACGTCGCAGGAAACCAGCAGGACCTTTTTCTTCTGTCCGTGCAGCAGCCGCGCCAGCTTGCCCGCCGTGGTGGTCTTGCCCGAGCCCTGCAGGCCCGCCATCAGGACCACCGCCGGCGGCTGCGCCGCGAGATCCAGCGCGGCGCTCGCCCCGCCCATCAGCTGCGCGAGCTCGCGGTGCACCACGCCGATCAGCGCCTGGCCGGGCGTGAGGCTCCCCACCACCTCCTCGCCCAGCGCCTTGGCCTTCACGGCGGCGACGAAATCGCGCACCACGGGCAGGGCGACGTCGGCCTCGAGCAGCGCGACGCGTACCTCGCGCAGCGCCTCCTGGACGTTGGCTTCGGTCAGGCGTGCCTCGCCGCGGATCGTCTTGACGATGCGCGCCAGGCGTGCGGTCAGGTTGTCGAGCACGGGTGCTAAACTGAAGAGGTGCCCGACATTGTAATTCACGCGGTCGCCGCGGCCGCCTACGCGGGGCTGGCGTGGCACTTCTGGCGCACGCGCTGGCGCGCGCAACCGCCGGGCACGACGGCGCCCACCGGCACTCGCGGCTGGGAGCGCGCCGCCCTGCTCGCACCGCTCGCGCTGCATGCCTACCTGCTGTACGCGGAATTGTTTGCGCCGGCCGAGCTGCGCTTCGGCTTCGCGCAGGCGCTCTCCACCATGCTGTGGCTGGCGGTGCTCATCTACTGGGTCGAGAGCCTGTTCTTCAGCCTGGAGGGCATGCAGCCGCCGGTGCTCGCGCTCGCCGCGCTCGCCGCGCCCCTGCCGGCGCTGTTCCCGGGCCGTGCCATCGCACTCGCCGCCTCGTTCGAGTTCAAGGTGCATCTGGTGATGGCGATGTTGGCCTACAGCCTGTTCACCATCGCCATCCTGCATGCGCTGCTGATGGCGCTGCTCGAGCGGCGCCTGCACGGCGCGGCGGCGCGCGCCGCGCTGCCGGGTGATGGCGCGGCGCTGCTCTCCGGGCCGCTGGGCGCGCTGCCGCCGCTGCTCACGCTGGAGCGGCTGCTGTTCCGCATGATTGCCGCGGCTTTCATCCTGCTCACGCTGACGCTGGCGAGCGGCATCGTGTTCTCCGAGTCGATGTTCGGCCGGGCGCTGCGCTTCGACCACAAGACGCTGTTCGCGGTCCTGTCCTGGGCGACGTTCGCGCTGCTGCTCGCCGGCCGCTACTTTTACGGCTGGCGCGGGCGCATCGCGCTGCGCTGGACGCTGAGCGGCTTCGTCATGCTGTTGCTCGCCTACGTCGGCAGCCGCTTCGTCATGGAAGTGGTCCTGGGGCGCACCTGAGATGGAAGACCTCCCGCTTTCCTGGCTGCTCGGCACGCTCGCCGTGCTGCTCGTGCTCTCGGGCTTCTTCTCCATCGCCGAGACCAGCATGATGGCGCTCAACCGCTATCGCCTGCGCCACCTCGTGGCCCAGGGGCACGGCGGCGCGCGGCGCGCCGCCGAGCTGCTCAAGCGCACCGACACGTTGCTCGGCGCCATCCTCATCGGCCACAATCTGGTGAACGCCGCCGCCGCCACGCTCGCTGGCGGGATCGCGGTGCAGCTGATGGGGCAGGACAAGCTCACCTACGCGGTGAGCACCGTGGCGATCTCGTTCCTGCTCATCGTGTTCGCCGAAATCACGCCCAAGGTGATCGGCGCCACCTATCCCGAGCGCATCGCGCTGCCGTTTGCCTATGTGCTCGGGCCGCTGCGCAGTCTGCTGCGGCCCGGGGTGTGGTTCGTGAACCTGTTCGTGCGGCCGCTGCTGCTGCTGGCCGGGATACGGCCCGGCGAGAGCACCGAGGTGCAAAAACTCACGCCCGAGGAGATCCGCACGCTGGTGCTCGAGTCCTCGAGCTTCATGCCGAAGAAGCACGTCTCCATCCTGCTCAACCTGTTCGACCTCGGCGCGATCACCGTGCAGGACATCATGCTGCCGCGCGCGCGCATCGAGTCGGTGAAGCTGGACGATGACATGGACACCATTGCGCGCCAGCTCGTCACCTGCTACCACATGCGCCTCCCCGTGTTCCGCGACGCGCGCGGCGACGTGCTGGGGGTGCTGCACCTGCGCAAGGTCCTGGCGCCGCTGATGGCGGGCACGCTCGACAAGCCGCAGATCGAGTCGCTGCTGGCGCCGCCCTACTTCGTTCCCGCAACCACGCCGGTGTTCGCGCAGATGCAGTACTTCCAGGAGAACGAGGAGCGCATCGCGCTGGTGGTGGACGAGTACGGCGAGCTGATGGGGCTGGTGACGCTCGAGGACATCATGGAGGAGATCATCGGCAAGTTCACGACCTCGTTGCCGGCGGCCGCGCACGCGCTCGCCTGGGGCGAGGACGGCAGCGCCACGGTCGATGGCGCCGCGCCGGTGCGCGAAGTGAACCGCGCCCTGGGCCTCGAGCTGCCCACCGAGGGGCCGAAGACCATGAACGGCCTGATCCTCGAGCACCTGCGCGACATCCCGGAGGCCGACGTGTCGATCAAGATCGGCGACGTGCCGCTGGAGATCGTCCACGCGCAGGGGCGCAGCGTGAAAACGGTGCGTGTTTTCCGCCCGCCGGCGCCGGTGGCGGCGGCTGCCGAGCTGCCGTGAAAGGGGGCTCGGGAGGCCCCTAAAAGCAAGGCGGGTCAGCAGCTTAGGTGAGAAACCTGAGGCTTTACAAAACACTGGCCGCAGGGCATCATCGCCGGTCAGTCCTGCAGCGACGGGCAGATCAGGGAGCGCTCGATGGCAACAGCAGCGGCGAAGGCCGCGGGGCCCAAGGAGTTCAACTTCCTCTGGGAGGGCCGCGACAAGGGCGGCAAGGTCATCCGCGGCGAATTGCGCTCGGTGA
>JBFFZT010000238.1:0-4238 GCA_041568535.1 Burkholderiales bacterium
CGGCGGCGCGCTCGCCTGGCTCGGCGGCGTGACCGGCGGGCCCGAGGCGCAGGCGCTCGCCGCGCCCGACCCGCGGCTCGACGCGCCCGGGCACGCCGCCGCGGCGCGCGCGCGCGAGGCCGGGCAGCGCTTCGAGCAGGGCGTGGTCATGCTGCACGCGAAGCGCTACGAGCACGCGCTGACCGCATTTCACCGCGTGCTCGAGCTCGCGCCGGACTCGCCCGACGCGCATGTCAACATGGGCTTCGCGCTGCTCGGGCTCGGGCGCCACGCGGCGGCGCGCGACTTCTTCGACGGCGCCACCGCGCTCGACCGGCGCCAGCGCAACGCGTACTACGGCATGGCGGTGGCGCTCGAGGGGCTCGACGACCTGCCGGGCGCGGTGGGCGCGATGCGTACCTACGTGCATCTGAGCCCCGGCGACGATCCGTACCTGCCCAAGGCGCAGTCCGCGCTGTGGGAGTGGGAAACGGAGCTCGCGCGCCGGCGCGAGGGAAAGGGCGGGGATGCGCCCGCGCGCTGACGGCCGTGCCTTCACCGCGTACCTCGCGCTCACCGCGATGGTCGCGGGCGCCATCGTCATGGTGATCGAGGTGCTCGGCTCGCGCGTGCTCGGCCCGTTCTTCGGCGTGAGCCTGTTCGTCTGGACTTCGCTCATCGCGGTGACGCTCGCGGCGCTCGCGCTCGGCTACGCGCTCGGCGGGCGGCTCGCCGACCGCTTTCCCGAGCCCGCGACGCTGTACCTGCTGCTGCTCGCCGCCGGCGCGCTCACCCTGCTCATTCCGGCGCTGAAGGCGCCGGTGCTCGGCGCCACCGCGCAGCTCGGACTGCGCACCGGCGCGCTCGTCTCCGCGGCGCTGCTGTTCGGGCCCGCATTGCTCCTGCTCGGCTGCGCCACGCCGTGCATCGTGCGGCTCGCGGTGCGCGAGCTGCGCACGCTCGGCGCCACGGTGGGCGCGTTCACCGCCGCCTCCACGCTCGGCAGCATCGCCGGCACGGTGCTCGCCGGCTTCTACCTCGTGCCGGCGCTCGGCGTGAGCCGGGTGTTCGTGGCGAGCGGGGCGGTCCTTATCGCGGTGGCGGTCGGCTACTTTCTCGCCTGGCGCGGCCGGTTGTGGGCCGCGGCGGCGCTCGCGCTGCCGTTCTTCGCCGCGCCGGTCGAGGTCGCGCCGCAGGCGCTGATGCCGGACGGTACGCAGGTCAGGGTCGTGCACCAGGAGGACACGCGCTACGGCAGCCTCAAGGTGATCGAGTACCGCGGCGGCGCGGTGCGCACGCGCGAGATGACGATCGACGGGCTGGTGCAGGGCGGTGTCGACGTGGCCTCGGGCCTTTCGGTCTACGAGAACAGCTACCTGCTGCAGTGGCTGCCCGTCGCGCTGCGCCCGGGCGGGCGCAGCTGCCTGGTCATCGGCCTGGGCGCGGGCGTGGTGCCGGCGTGGTACGCGGCGCGCGGCGTCGCCGTGGCCGTGGTCGACATCGACCCGGCGGTGGCGCGCGTGGCCGAGCGCCATTTCGGCTACGCGCAAGCCGATGGCGTCGCGATCGAGGACGCGCGCGCGTTCCTGCTGCGCAGCGGGCCGCGCTACGACTATGTGGTGCTCGACGTGTTCACCGGGGACACGACCCCGGGGCACCTGCTGAGCCTGGAGGCGTTTCGCCTGCTCAAGTCGCGCCAGAGCGCCGACGGCGTGCTGGCGCTCAACATCGTGGGCAGCGTGCGCCGGCACACGCTGATGACCGCCTCGCTCGTGCACACGCTGCGCACGGTGTACCGGCAGGTGCTCGTCTATCCGGCGTTCGATGTCGCGCGCGGCGATGGCGTGGGCAACCTGGTGATCGTCGCGCACGACGGCGCGCCGGCCGCGATCGACCCGCAGACGTTCAGCGCGCTGCCCGCGCACCCGCTCGCCGAGAAGACGCTGCGCGCGGCACTCGCCGCGCCGTTCGAGTTCCCGGCGGGCACGCCCGCGCAGCTGCTCACCGACGACTACAACCCGATGGACGTGCTCGACCTGTGGCTGAAGGAGCGGCTGCGCCGGCACATCCTCGAGACCACGCCGCACCGGGTGCTCTGATGGCGGCAGCGCGCGCGTATACTGGATGCCATGGTCGCGAAAGTTTGGCGCACGGTTGCGGCGCTGCTGACGCTCGCCTCGGCAGCGGCACTCGCGCAGCCTTTCCCGCAGCTGGTGGAGGAGGCGCGCAAGGTCGCCGGACAGCTGGTGCAGCGCGTGGGCGGCGAGCTGGTGAAGGAACTGGAGCTCACCGGCCCGGTGCGCTCGATCCTGGTGTGCAAGTACAGCTCGCCCGAGATCGCCTTCGAGCTCTCGCGCAAGACGGGCTGGCGCATCTCGCGCGTGAGCCTCAAGCCGCGCAATCCGGCGATGGGCACGCCGGATGCCTGGGAGCAGCGCGTGCTGCTCGAGTTCGACCGTCGGGCGGCGAGCGGCGAGAAGCCGGAGACGCTCGAGCACGCGGAGGTCGTCGCCGAGGCGCAGGGCTCGTACTTCCGCTACATGAAGGCGCTGCCGGTGCGCCCGCTGTGCCTGACCTGCCACGGGCCGGTGTCCGGCATCGACGCGTCCACCAAGGCGCGTCTCGCGAACGAGTACCCCTTCGACAAGGCGACGGGTTACCACGTGGGCGAGATCCGCGGCGCGGTGACCATCAAGCGTCCGCTCTAGCGGCGACATTCTTTTTCGTTGCGTGCGTGGCGCTCGCTGGCTGCGGCGAGCGCGCCGCGCCCGGCGCCGTCGGCAGCCCGCTGCCGGAGGTCGTCCTTGCCGACCTCGCCGACGGGCGCGCGCGAGCGCTCGCCGAGTTTCTCGGCCAGCCTCTGGTGGTGAACGTGTGGGCGACGTGGTGCGAGCCGTGCCGCCGCGAGATGCCGAGTCTGGAGCGGCTGAGCCGCGCCGCGCGCGCGCAGGGGCTGACGGTGATCGGCATCACCGCCGACACCGACCTCAACCTCGCGCGCGAGTTCGCGCTGCGCCACGAGTTGACCTTCGTCAATTTCAGCGATCCGGACCTGGCGCGCGCGCGCGTCACGCTCGGAATAAAGGCGCTGCCCGAGACGTTCGTCATCGATAAGGAGGGCAGGATCGTCGCCCGTGCGCTGGGCGCGCGCGACTGGTCGGCCGACGAGGCAAGGGCATGGCTGGAGACGGCGCTAGGGATAAAACTGGCTCCGCGATGACGCGCGCGCCGAACGCAGTCAAAGCCGTCCTGCCGTACCCCAAGGCATTGATTTTGATCAAGTCCGCGCGGCATGCGCCGCCGAGAATTGCCTTTACTCGACCGCAATGGAGCGCGCACCGACCATGGCAGTGACGCCCGCTGACCCGATCCTCAACCACGCATCCGCGCAGGCTGCCGGCGGGCGCGGCGCATGGCGTCTCAGCCTGCGCGCCAAGGGCAACCTCGCGTTCGTCGCGCTGGTGCTCTACGTCTTCGTGGTCGGCCTGCTCGCGGCGCAGGAGCGCCACCAGTTGCGGCTGAACGTGGAGGAGCTCGATCGCATCCACGTGCTGGAGGGGCGTCTGGCCAACGTCAACACCTCGGTCGCGCACACCATTCTCAGGCTGCAGGAGTTCTACTACGTGCGAGATCCGCGCAGCGAAGTCGGCAGCCTGATCCTGGATGTCGAGGCGATCCAGGCCGGGCTGCTGCGGCTGCGGCCGTCCTACGCGAGCGCCGACGAGGCCGTGGCGCTTCTCGAGGGCGGCCTCGACGGCCTGCGCGCGGCGCCCTCGCGCGGCGCGCTCGCCGAGATGCGCGGCGCGCTGCACGGGCTGGTGGAGCGACTGGACGCGTTCACGCGCTCGGTGAACGAGCGCAAGGACCGCCTCACCGCGGCCTACCGCCGCCACTACGACGCCATCACGATGATTACGCTGATCGGCGCGTTGCTGGGTGTAGTCGTGTTCGGCGCGCTGGTGACGTTGTTCTTCCGGCGCCTGGTCGCGGACCTGCGGCGGCTCGAGGCGCGCGCGCTCGACGTGGTCACCGGCTACCGCGGCGCACCGCTTGCGGTGTCGCGCCAGGACGAGATCGGCAGCCTGATGCAGTCGGTCAACCACATGCAGTCGGCGCTGCGCCAGCACGAGAACCAGCTCGAGGTCTCGCGCCAGCAGCGCTTCCACCAGGACAAGATGGCGGCGGTGGGCACGCTCGCCGCGGCGGTGGCGCACGAGATCAACAACCCGATCGCGGCGATCCACGGCCTGGCGCAGAGC
>JBFFZT010000239.1:0-4235 GCA_041568535.1 Burkholderiales bacterium
CCTTTTCATAATGGGCATCTTTATCATGCCGAGCAGGCACGCAAAACGGCCAATGCGGACGTAGTGATCGCTGTCATGAGCGGTCAATTCCTCCAGCGCGGCGAACCGGCATTCGTGGATAAATGGGCCAGGTGGCCTACCTCGTCGACCAGGGGGTCTCGGCGCTCGTCGCCGCGTCGGTGGTCGGCGTGATCGGCGTGGCCAGCATCGTCGGCAAGACGGGCGGCGGCTGGCTCTCCGACCGCGTGGAGCGCGAGCTCGTGTACGTCGCCGGCATCGCCATCATGCTGGCGGCGGTCGCGGCGCTGGTCGCGCTCGCCGGCGCGCCGGCGGCGTGGGCGATCTACGGCTACGCGGTGCTGCTCGGCGTCGGCTACTCGGCCACCGCCTCGCTTACGCCTGCCATGGTGAGCGATCGCTTCGGCGGCCCGCACTTCGGCACGATTGTCGGCGTCGGCCTGATGGGCGCTGCTGTCGGCAGCGCGCTCGGGCCGTGGATGGCCGGCTACCTGTTCGATCACACGGGAAGCTACATGCTCGCCTTCGCCATCGCTGCGGGCTGCGGCCTCGCGGCTGGCGCGGCAGCGTGGCACGCCCGAACGCTACGGATCCGCGGCGCATGACGCCGTCCGGGGCGCAGTTCTCCGCCTGCCGTCGCTGGCGCACGCTCCTGTGGCGGCGCTGGGACGCGGCGCGGCCGGTGGCGAACTTTCTCATGCTCAACCCGAGCACCGCGGACGAGCGCGTGCTCGACCCGACCTGCGCGCGGGCGCGCGACTACGCCGAACGCTGGGGCTATGGCGCGCTGCTCGTCACGAACGTCTTCGCCTGGCGCGCGACCCACCCGGGCGGCATGAAGGCGGCCGCGGATCCGGTGGGCGTGGGCAACGATGCCGCGATCCTGCGCGCCGCGCGACATGCGCAGCTCGTGGTTTGCGCCTGGGGAAACCATGGCCTGCATCTGGCGCGCTCGGACGCCGTGCGGCGCCTGCTGCACGGCGCCGGCGTCGCGCTCCATGTGCTGCGCCTGAACGCCAACGGCGAGCCTGCGCACCCGCTCTACCTGCCCGGGCGCCTGCGGCCGCGGCCCTGGAAATGAGAAGCCCCGCGAGTGCGGGGCTTCTCCTTGCTGCGGCCTCCCTGATGCAGCTCAGGCGGGCACGGGTTCCCTGCCGCCCGGGTTCGTCCCGGGCGCTTCCGGCGCGGCCGGCTGCTTGGCCTGTTTAAGCTTTTCCTCGGCTTGCTTCATGGCGCGGCGCGCTTCCTCGGCGCGGCGCAGGTAGTACTCGACGTCGTATTCCCAGCACATGGCGCACCTCCTTGGGGTGGACACGGCCGGCCCATGCTACGCCGCGCGCCTCAGCTTTTCAACAGCGCATCCAGGTGCTCGATGTCGTTGATCACGCGCCACTCGCGGGCCCCCGCGGCCTGCACCCGCTTCTGCCAGTCCTCGAGCCGCCCCATGTAGCGGCGCGGGTCGATGTTGTCGGTCTTCAGCTTGACCACGTTCACCGCCACGACGCGGATGTCGCGCAGGTCGATGGGGAAGTTGCGGATGGTCGCCTTGTCCAGCTCCTCCTGCATGTCGGAGAAGATGAGGATGGTCTTCTTGCCCGCCCCGGTCTCGTTCAGGAACTGGGCGCCCTGGATCAGGCCGCCGGTGATGTCGGTGTTCACGCTGCCGCGCGCCGAGCTGGTGAAGGCCTCGACCTGGCTCTTCATGATGCGCTTTTGCGCGTTGGCCTGCGACGGCCGGTTGTCGAAGGTCGCCTTGGCGATGATGTCCTTCTCGCTGAAGCTGCGGCTGCGCACCCGCGCCACGGCGAGCGAATCGCCGGGCTGCAGGCTGCCGAGCAGGTAGTTGACGATGAGCTGTGCCTTGCCGATCTCCTCGGCGTAGGTGCCCGACGTATCTACCAGCAGGTAGACCGCGTGCGCGTGGCCGCGCTGATCGGCGCAGCCCACGGCGGCCGCGAGGCCCAGAAGCGGGAGCGATATGACGAAAGCGCGGCGCTTCATGAGCGTTCTCCCGCCTCGAAGCCGGTGACGCGCGGCTTGGCCGCCGACCGGTTGTTCTTCACCATCCGCTCGACCAGCAGCGGCAGCACGATCAGGATGTCGTACATCGTGATCAGCACGCGCGCGAGATGCCGGACGAGCGTGCCGACGAAGCGCAGCGCGACCGCCAGGAAGCGCGTGAGAATCACCGCGGCGCCGCCGCCCACCGTGCGCGCGGAGTTGATGAACGACTCCAGCGGAATCGCCACGAACGCGAGCGCAAAGGGCAGGATGAAGCCGAGCAGCATCTGGCCGGCGGTCGGGATCCCCGACAGCCAGCCTTCGGTCGCCGCGGCCTGCGTGGCGGCGAGCGACTGCAGCAGCGCCTGCTTGTCGGCGATCAGCATGTCGCGCATCAGCGCCAGCGCCGCCTCGATGCCGGCGAGCGAAAGCAGCAGCACGAACGCGATCCACATCATGCGCTTGCGCATCACTTCGCCGAGGTTGTGGATGCGTGGAAACAGGTGCGTGATGCGCAGCGTCTCCATGAGAAACAGCCCCATGGTGGCCTCGACGAAGATAATCACCAGTGCGGCGACTTCGGAGGTGCGCAGCGACGCGGTCAGATAATCGCCCGCGCCCACCATCTCCGACATCGGCAGCGCGATCAGCTTGAAGTTGACCAGCGCGCCGCCCGCAGCGATCAGCAGCACCAGGGTGGAGATGAAGAACTGGGTCAGCGCGGACACCGCCAGGGCGTGCTCGGCCTCGTCGGTCTTCTTCGCGATCTTCTCGAATTTCTCCATCTGCGCATCGATGGCGGAAGCGCGCTCGGCGAGGTTGGTCATCTTGCCTTCGGCGCGCGACAGCGTCTTTTCCAGCGAGCGCCAGAACGGCATGAAGCCGTCCAGAATCTTGTGGCGCGACTGGTAGGCGCGCCGGTACTCGGCCAGGTTCTTCTCGTGGATCGCCTTGATCGAGACGTTGATTTCCTCGAGCAGGCGCTGCACCAGCTCGTTGCCGTTGGGCTTGATCTTGGCCACCGCGGCCACGGCTTCGACCCATTCCGGGGGCGGCGGCGGTACTTCGCCGCACTGGCGGTAGTCCTCCTCGACGCGCGTCACTTCGTCGAGCAGCCGTCTTTGCAGTGCCGGATAGCCGGCGAGGTCGCGCTTCACCAACGCCGCCACGCGCTCGAATTCGCGCGCGATGCGCTCGCTGGTTTCTTCGCTGCCCTGCGCCAGCAGGACGGCGCGGTTGCGCTCGCGCATTTCGCGCGCCGACGCGAGCAGCCAGCGCGCCGCGAGGCGCAACGGACCGCCGGCCAGCTGGCCGAGGGCCAGCAGCAGGCCATGCACGGGAGCGCGTGCCGCATAGAGGAACGGCATCGCGATCACGAACCACACCAGCGCGGAAAGCGCCGCGTTGCCTGGCCAGATCACCCAGAACGGAGAATCCGCCATAGGGCACTCCTTTCAACAGCTTAGAGTTGCCCCCTACCCAGACGATTCTAGCGCAGCCGCCGGGGTGCCCGCCGGTACTATTTCTCGATCGCCAGCAGCTCCACCTCGAAAATCAGTGTCGCATTTGGCGGAATCACCCCGCCGGCGCCGCGGCTGCCGTAGGCGAGGCCCGGCGGGATCGTGAGTACCCGCGTGCCGCCGATGCGCATGCCCTGCACGCCTTCGTCCCAGCCCTTGATGACCTGGCCGGCGCCGAGCGCGAAGCCGAACGCCTCGCCGCGATCCTTGCTGGAGTCGAACTTCTTGCCGCGCTCGCCGCCGTAGAGCAGCCAGCCGGTGTAGTGCACGGAAACGTCCTGGCCGGATTGCGCCGTGTCGCCCGCGCCTACGACCTTGTCTTCGTAGATGAGACCGCTTGCGGTGGTAGTGGGCATGCGATTGCCTCCTTTCAATTCAGGCGTCCAGCCGCTCTACGGCCAGGTATTGCTTGCGGAAATCCTCGAACGGCACCGTGTCCGCGGCTTCGATGGCCTTCTGCTCGGCGAGCGACGCGGCCGCCATCTGCGCGAAGCGCTCTTTCTCCACGTCCGGGAACGGCATCGCCGCGAGCGCGTCGCGATGGCGGCGGGATTGCGCGAGGATGAAGTCGCGGTACGAGTCGCCGTGACCGCGCATGTCTGCCAGCATGCGCGCCGCGGGCGTACGCGCGGGGTCGCGGATCGCCGCGAGCTGCGCCGCGTGCGCCGCGCGGTACAGATCCCCGCCGAGCGCAGC
>JBFFZT010000240.1:0-4230 GCA_041568535.1 Burkholderiales bacterium
CCAGCCAGGCGACCTGAACCGGCGCGGGTCGGTGCGCGAGGATGCCAAAGCGCGCGTCGGTCGTGTGCCCCTTCAGGTCGACGGCGATGTCGATCTCCATTTCGCGCAGCAGGCGGGCCACGTGCGCATCGTCGAACGAGCGCACGTCCAGGAATCTGTCGAAAGCGCGCGCCAGCCGCGCGCGCATCGGGCTGCCGTCGTCGGGGCCGTACGAGACGGCGACGGTCTCGAAAGCGGAGCGATCGTGGCGTTCGAACAGCCCCGCGGCGAGGTAAGCGGTGGCGTGCTCGCAGAAGTCCGCCGACAGGTAGGCGACGCGGATGCGCCCATGGCGATAGCGCTCGCCGCGCCACAGGGGCGGCGGCACCGGCAGGCTTGCGCGCACATGCAGCTCCGCGCAGCGCCGCTGCGCCTGCGCATCGTCGGTTGCCCCGACCAGCGTGAAGGGCGCCGCCGGGATGCCCTGTTCGCGCACCTGTCGCCGCAGCTCGCCGACCCCGTCCTCGAGCGCCGCCCACCGGCACGACGCGAGCTCGTTCCATACCCGGTGGCCGAGCGCGTAAGGCATGCGCGGCGCGATGTCGAGCGCCGCCTGCAGGCTCTCGATCGCCTCGTCGTGACGCTTCAGCTTCTGCAGCGCGATGCCCAGGTTGAAGTGCAGGTCGGCGAGCCCGGGCCGCGCAGCCACCGCCCGGCGCAGGTACACGAGCGCCTCGTCGTAGCGGCCGAGCTCGGCCAGCAGGTTGCCGGCATTGGTATGCGCTTCCGCCGATCCGGGGTCGAGGCGCGCCGCTTCCAGGAATACCGGCAGCGCCTCTTCGCGCCGCGACAGCTGTACCAGCGCCACCCCGAGCGCGGTGCGCGCATTGACCAGGTCCGGGTAGGCCTGCACTTCGCGCTCCAGCACCTGCACGGCGCTGCCGAAATCGCCGAGCGCGAGGTAGCAGTAGCCGAGCCGGTGACCCGTGCCTCGCGCCGGGCCCCGCTGGTGAGCGAGCAGCAGGGGCGCAAGCGCTTCCTGGAAACGGTCCTGGAACAACAGGCTCGCGCCGAGCAGGCGCTGCGACTCGATGTCCTGCGGGTCCTGCGCCAGCACGTTCCGGGCGGCGGCCTCGGCCGCGGCGAGCTCGTTCTTCTCGAGCGCCTGCCAGCCGGCGGCCAGTCGCGGGGAGTGGGGCTGCGCGGGTGCCATGACGGGTCGCGCTCGCCGCGGGCTAGGCGACGTCGCCGAGCCGCTGCTTCAGGCGCGAGAGGGTTTCCGGGGTGAGGTTGAGGTAGGCGGCGAGCTCCTTCTTCGGAATGCGCCCGGCGAGCTCCGGGTGCTTGCGCTGGAAGCGCGACAGGCGCCCGGGCGCATCCAGCAGGTGCAACGTGATGGTGTGCGCCATCACCTCGCTCATCAGCTTCATCACCTCGTGCTCGAACCGCAGCTTGACGTCCAGGTGACGTTCGAGGAAATCGACCCAGTGCGGCATGGCCAGCTCCGCGGTGCGCACCTTGGTGACGGCGACGATCGAGTAGGGGATGGGCGTGCGCAAGCGCCAGGCCGCGTACGAGGTGTCCATTTCGGTTTCCGCGGCGAAGCGCAGGATCATCTCGCGGCCCTCGGGGTTGGACACCACGCGCTTGAGCATGCCCTCGAGGATGAAGATCTGCTCCATCTCCTCGTCGCCCTGCCGCACCACCGGCTCGCCCTTGCGGTAGTCGGCGACCGCGAGCAGCGGCTCGAGCTCGCTCCATTGCGCCGCGCTGAGGCCCCGCAGGAGCTGGTTCTGGCGCAGCTGCAGGCGGATGCTGTTGCGCTGCGGGTGGCTCGGGAAGGCGGTCATCGGAGCCGGGATTTTAGACCCTTGACCTCAGTCAAGGCCCGGAGCGCGTGGGCATTCTTACCATAGCGGTCCCTCACAGGAGGCAGCGCATGGGCACCGCCGAACCGCAAGTCGCCACCGTACAAACGACCGACGGCTTCCAGCTGGTCATCGATGCGTTCAAGCTGAACGGCATCGACACGATCTATGGCCTGCCCGGGATCCCCATCACCGACCTCACGCGCCGGGCGCAGGCCGCGGGACTGCGGGTGCTTGCGTTCCGCCATGAGCAGAACGCCGGCTACGCCGCTTCGATCGCCGGCTTTCTCACGCAAAAGCCCGGGATCTGCCTCACGGTGTCCGCCCCGGGCTTCCTGAACGGCCTCAACGCGCTCGCGCACGCCACCACCAACTGCTTCCCGATGATCCTCGTCAGCGGCTCGAGCGAGCGCGAGATCGTCGACCTGCAGCAGGGCGACTACGAGGAGATGGACCAGCTCGCCATCGCCAAGCCGCTCGCCAAGGCCGCGTTCCGCGTGCTGCACGCGGAAGACATCGGCGTCGGCGTGGCGCGCGCCATCCGCGCCGCGGTGTCCGGCCGGCCGGGCGGGGTGTACCTCGACCTGCCGGCGAAGCTTTTTGCGCAGACGATCGACGCCGCGGCCGGGAAGAATTCGCTGATCGAAGTGGTCGATCCGGCGCCCAGGCAGATCCCCGCGCCGCAGGCCGTCAAGCGAGCGCTGGACCTGCTGAAGGGCGCGAAAAAGCCGCTCATCATCCTCGGCAAAGGCGCCGCCTACGCGCAGGCCGACGCCGACATCAAGGCCCTGATCGAGAAGACCGGCATTCCCTACCTGCCGATGTCGATGGCCAAGGGCCTGCTGCCCGACACGCATGAGCAGTGCGCCTCCGCCGCCCGTTCGTTCGTGCTGCCTGCGGCCGACGTCGTGATGCTGATCGGCGCGCGCCTCAACTGGCTGCTGTCGCACGGCAAGGGCAAGACCTGGGGCGGCAAGTCCCACAAGGACTGGGGCGGGCAGAAGTTCATCCAGGTCGACATCTCGCCCACCGAGGCCGACAGCAACGTGCGCATCGACGCGCCCGTGGTGGGCGACATCGGCTCCTGCGTCTCGGCGCTGCTCGCCGGCATCGGCAGCCTGCCGAAGCCCCCGGCGGAGTGGCTCAACGCCATCCACGAGAAGAAGTCGGCCAACGTCGCCAAGATGGCCGAGACGCTGGCGAAGAACCCCGCGCCGATGAACTTCCACAGCGCGCTCGCCGTGGTGCGGGACATCGTGAAAGCGAACCCGGACGCGATGTTCGTGAACGAAGGCGCCAATGCGCTCGACTTCACGCGCAGCATCGTCGACATGTACAAGCCGCGCAAGCGCATCGACGTCGGCACCTGGGGCATCATGGGCATCGGCATGGGCTACTGCGTCGCCGCCGCGGTGGAAACCAAGCAGCAGGTGATCGCGATCGAGGGCGACAGCGCCTTCGGCTTCTCCGGCATGGAAGTCGAGACCATTTGCCGCTACAAGCTGCCGGTGTGCATCGTGGTCATGAACAACAACGGCGTCTACAAGGGCACCGACGTCAACCCGCGCGGCGGCGACGTTGCGCCAACGGTGTTCGTCAAGGACGCGCGCTACGAGAAGCTGATGGAGGCCTTCGGCGGCGTGGGTGTGTACGCCCGGACCCCCGAGGAGCTGCGCAAGGGCATGGAGGACGCCGTCCGCTCGCGCAGGCCCACGCTGATCAACGCCGTGATCGATGAAACCGCGGGCACCGAGAGCGGCCGCATCACCAGCCTGAACCCGAGCGCGAAGAAGAAGTAGCAATCCGGAGATCCGCATGGAAGCACTCAAGGGCGTACGCATCCTCGACATGTCGCACGTGCAGGCCGGACCGACCTGCTCGCAGCTGCTCGCGTGGCTGGGCGCGGACGTGATCAAGTTCGAAAATCCCGCCGGCGACGCAACGCGCGGCCAGCTGCGCGACGTGCCGAACGCCGACAGCCTGTACTTCACGATGCTCAACTGCAACAAGCGCTCGATCACCGTGAACATGAAGAGCGCCGAGGGCAAGCAGGTGTTCGTCGACCTGCTGAAGAAGTGCCACATCCTCATGGAGAACTTCGGCCCGGGCGTGCTCGATCGCTTCGGCTTCACCTGGGAGAAGATCCACCAGATCAACCCGAAGATCGTCATGGGCTCGATCAAGGGCTTCGGCTCGAGCGGCCCGTACTCCGACTTCAAGGCCTACGAGAACGTCGCCCAGGCGATGGGGGGCGCGATGAGCACCACCGGTGTGCCCGACGGGACGCCGTTCGTCACCGGCGCGCAGATCGGCGACTCGGGCACGGGACTGCACCTCGCCATCGGCCTGCTCGCCGCCCTGCGCCAGGCGGAGAAGACCGGGC
>JBFFZT010000241.1:0-4227 GCA_041568535.1 Burkholderiales bacterium
GCGCAGAAGGGCTCCTGCTCGGCGGTACTGCAGACGAGCAAGGCGCTGGTGCGGAGGCGACACGAGTATTCAATGCCGCTGCAGGGGAAGGGCAGCGCACGAGCGCAGCGGCGAGTGCCAGCGCGACCTTGCTGGGCGCGATTTCGGCACCGCAACTCGCCGCCGAAGTGGAGCAACTGGTCCTGGATCTGTTCGGGCTTGCATCGGCGTCGACCGGATCCGGCGGCGGCGGGTCGGGCGCGCAGTCGGACACAGGCCTGGTACAGGAGCTCGACCGCATGCGTGACGAGATCGCCGATCAAAGTCAGATCGAGCAGTGGGTTACTGGCGCCGCGGCGGCGGGCGGCTTCGGCCTGACGGTCGGCTACGTGCTGTGGCTGCTACGCGGGGGCGCGCTGCTCGCGAGCCTGCTGTCGAGCCTGCCGGTGTGGCGCCTCATCGATCCGCTGCCGGTGCTGTCCCGCGTCGACGACGAGGAGAACGAAGGTGAAAGCGACGACGACGATGCCTTCGAGTCCTTCCTCGAGAGCGGCCCGGACGCCGCGCCGGCCGAGGAGCGCGCGTGATCTCGCTACCGACGCGGACCCACATTGCGCTCGGTCTCACCGCGATCGTGGTTACCGGGCTGTTGATCGCGACCTTCATCGGGCTGCTACCGGATCGGGTGGGCGCGGTGCGGCAGGGCAGGATCGCTCTCGCGGAGAGCGCCGCAGCGACCAGCACGGCGCTGATCACGGCGAACGAACGACGGCGTCTCGAGGCCGTGCTGCGATTCCTGGTCGAGCGCAACGCCGAGCTGGAGTCCGCGGCGGTACGCGATGCACGAGGCGAGCTGGTGGCGATGGGCGGAGACCATGCGCTCTGGGAGCCGCTGCAGTCCGGCTCGGCCACCGACACGCAGATCCAGGTGCCCATCTTCAGCGAGCGGCGTCGCTGGGGGCAGCTCGAAATGCGCTTTACGCCGATCGTGACGCCGGGCTGGCGCGGCTGGCTCGAATCGCCCGGGGTGGCGCTGGGCGCATTCCTGTTCCTGCTGTGCGTGATTGCCTTCGATCTTTACCTCGGCCGCGTGCTTCGGCACCTCGATCCTTCCCGCGCGATCCCGGGACGGGTGCGCGCGGCGCTCGATACGCTCACCGAGGGCCTGCTGGTGATCGATCGCAGCCACCACATCGTGCTCGCCAACCAGGCCATCGCCGACCTCCTCGGCAAGGCCCCCGAGGCGCTCATCGGCACGGACGCCGCGAGCATCGCCTGGCTCACTACGGAGTCCAGCGCGGCCGCGCCGGAAACCCTGCCGTGGCGCGCCGCGCTCGAGCACGGCAACGTGCAGCGCAACGCCACCCTGCGGCTGCGCTCGGCGGCGGGCGCGCTGCGCACCTTCCTCGTCAACAGCTCGCCGGTGCTGGGCGCCGGGGCGAAGCCGGGCGGGGTGCTGGTGAGCCTGGAGGACATCACGGCGCTCGAGAAGAAGGAGATCGAGCTCAAGATTGCCCGCGACGAAGCCGAGGCCGCGAACCGCGCGAAGAGCGAGTTCCTCGCCAACATGAGCCACGAGATCCGCACGCCGATGAACGCCATCCTCGGCTTTACCGAGCTGCTGCGCCGGGGCTTCGGCAAGAACGAGCGCGAGTCGACGAAATACCTGAACACCATTCACAACAGCGGCAAGCACCTGCTCGCGCTCATCAATGACATCCTCGACCTTTCAAAGGTGGAGGCGGGTCGCCTGGAGGTGGAACGCATCGCCTGCGCGCCGCACGACATCATCAGCCAGGCGGTGCTCGAGCTGGAAGTGAAGGCACGCGAAAAGAACATCGACCTGTCGTTCACCGCCCACGGCGCGGTGCCGGCCAGCGTCAAGTCGGACCCGGCGCGGCTGCGCCAGATCGTGCTCAACCTGATCGGCAACGCGATCAAGTTCACCGACAAAGGCGGCGTACGCGTAGTGGCACGCCTTATGCGGGGAGAGCCGCCGCGCTATGCGATCGACGTCATCGACAGCGGCATCGGCATACCTGCAGACAAGATGGACGAGCTGTTCGAAGCCTTCGTCCAGGCCGACACCTCGATCACGCGGCGCTACGGCGGCACGGGGCTCGGCCTGGTCATCAGCCGCAAGCTTGCCCGCGCGCTCGGCGGCGACGTAACCGTGGAGAGCGAAGCGGGCAAAGGCAGCACCTTCACCATTACCTTCGACACCGGCCCGCTGGCGGGGGTGCCGATGCTTGCGGTCGACCAGTTGCTGTCGCAACAGGCACCCGCGGCGCAGGCGCCGCAGGAGCGCTGGCGCCTGCCGTCGGCACGCGTCCTGGTGGCGGATGATGGCGCGGAAAACCGCGAACTGGTGACCCTGGTGCTGTCCGAGCAGGGGCTGTGGGTGGAGCAGGCGGAAAACGGCAAGGTGGCCGTCGACATGGTGATGAAAGTCGGCTACGACGTTATCCTGATGGACATGCAGATGCCGGTTCTCGACGGCTTCGGCGCCACGCGGGCGCTGCGCGCGAAGGGAGTAAAAACGCCGATCGTTGCACTGACCGCCAACGCCATGGCCGGCTATGAAGCCGAGCTGATGGCGGCGGGTTGCGACGTATACATGACCAAGCCCGTCGACATCGATGCCCTGCTGCGCACGATGGCGCGGCTCCTGAAAGGCGAGCGCGTCGCCACGGCGCAGGCCGTAGCGCAGGCACCGGCGCCGGAGCCCGCGCTGGAGCCGGTGCCGGCGGCGCCGGTGGTCTCGCGCCTCGCCGGCCAGGCCAAGCTGAAACCGATCATCCGCAAGTTCGTGGATCGACTGCGCGAGCGGATCGCCGAGATCGACGCTGCAAGCGCGGCCGGCGACGGACTGCAGATCGCGAACTTCGCCCACTGGCTCAAAGGCTCCGCCGGCTCCATGGGCTACGACGACTTCACCGAGCCCGCGGCGCGCCTGGAACAGGCGGCAAAAGCGGGCGAGATGGCGGAAGCGGCGCGCCTGCTCGGCGAGGTGCGCTCGCTCGCCGCGCGCATGGTGCCGCCGGAGCAGCAGACGGCGGCGGTCTGAGCCCGCCTGCCGCGCGCGAGCCCGACATGGAAGACGCCTTGAACCAGGAACACCGTCCCGGCGTAACGCAGAACCTGATGCGCGGCCTGCAAAGCGAGGCGCTCATCATGATGGTGGACGACGAAGCGCTGGTCATCGAGCTCACGCAGGCCTTGCTCGACGAAGCCGGCTACAAGCGCTTTGTGCATACGTCCAGATCGACCGAGGCGATCGCCATGATGCAGCGCGAACGCCCGGCCGTCGTGCTGCTGGACATCAACATGCCGGGCAAGAGCGGCTTCGAGCTTCTCGAGGAAATGCGCGCCGACGAGGTGCTGCAGCACATTCCCGCCATCGTGCTCACCTCTGCGGACGACCCCGCGACCAAGCTCAAGGCGCTGGAGCTCGGCGCGAGTGATTTCCTGCGCAAGCCGGTCGACGCGAGCGAGCTGGTACTGCGCCTGCGCAATACGCTGGCAGCAATGGCGTATCGGGAATACCTCGCGTACTTCGACCGGACCACGGGCCTGATCAACCGCCAGCGCTTCCTGAGCGAGTTGGAGCGCACCCTGATCGACGTGCACGAGTCCAAGCGCATGGGTGCGCTGCTGCAGATCGGCCTGGACCGCTTCCGGCAGATCAACGAGGTGCTGGGGCCGGGCAGCGGCGACGCGGTGATCCGCGAAACCGGACGGCGCATCCGGGGCGTGCTGCAGGACCTGCAAGCGCCGGGCAAGCGGCGCGACGACCAGCCGTTTGCCGCGCGCTTCGGCGGCGACGAGTTTTCCGTGCTGCTGCCGACCATTCCGAACACGGCGTACCCGTCGCATCTTGCCGACGAGCTGCTGCGGGCCCTCGCCCTGCCGCTGGAGATCGACGGCAAGGCGCTGCGCGTGACCGCGAGCATCGGCGTGGCCGTGTTCCCGCCCGACGGCATGAGCGGCGACGAGCTCGTGAAGAACGCCGGAGCTGCGCAGCACGAGGCGAAGACGGCCGGGCGCAACACGTACCGCTTCTACGCGAGGGAGCTGAACGCCAACGCGGCCGTGCGACTCGGCATCGAGGAAGAGCTGCGCCGCGCGCTGGAGAAAGGCGAGCTGCGGCTGTTCTATCAGCCGAAACTCAACATCGCGCGTACCGAGGTCTGCGGCGCCGAAGCGCTGATGCGCTGGCAGCACCCGCAACGCGGGCTGGTGCCGCCA
>JBFFZT010000242.1:0-4211 GCA_041568535.1 Burkholderiales bacterium
CACCGAGATGGTGATGCCCGGGGACAACATCAAGATGGTGGTGACGCTGATCACGCCGGTGGCGATGGAGCAGGGCCTGCGCTTTGCCATCCGCGAGGGCGGCAAGACGGTGGGCGCCGGCGTCGTCGCCAAGGTGATCGAGTAACGCCAACATGCAGAATCAACGCATCCGCATCCGCCTCAAGGCGTTCGACTACCGGCTGATCGACCAGTCGGCGCTCGAGATCGTCGACACGGCCAAGAGGACGGGCGCGGTGGTGCGCGGCCCGGTGCCGCTGCCCACGCGCAAGCAGCGCTTCGACCTGCTGCGCTCGCCGCACATCGACAAGGCCTCGCGCGATCAGCTGGAGATCCGCACGCACCTGCGGCTGATGGACATCATCGACCCGACCGACAAGACGGTGGACGCGCTGATGAAGCTCGATCTGCCGGCGGGCGTGGACGTGGAGATCAAGGTTCAGTAACACGCAGCACGAAGTGAAGTGCCGGCCAATTGCAGCCGGCGCCCGGGACCGCGAAACGCGGCGCCGGGTCAAAACAGAAGAGGACGGTATGACGATAGGACTGGTCGGCCGCAAGGTCGGCATGACGCGCATCTTTACTGACGACGGCAGCACGCTGCCGGTGACGGTGCTCGACGTCTCCGACAACCGCATCACGCAGATCAAGACGCCGGAAAAGGACGGCTACGCCGCCGTGCAGGTGGCGTTCGGCAAGCGCCGCGCCAGCCGCGTCGTCAAGCCCCTCGCCGGACACCTCGCCAAGGCGGGCGTCGAGGCCGGCCACCTGCTGAAGGAGTTCCGTGCCGACGCCAAGGAGCTCGCCAACCTCAAGGTCGGCGGCAAGCTCGGCGTGGACCTGTTCAAGGTCGGGCAGAAGGTCGACGTGCAGGGCGTGTCGATCGGCAAGGGCTTCGCCGGGGTCATCAAGCGCCATCATTTCTCCTCCAACCGCGCGACGCACGGCAACTCCATCTCGCACAACAAGCCGGGCTCGACCGGCCAGAACCAGAGCCCGGGACGCGTGTTTCCCGGCAAGCGCATGGCGGGCCACCTGGGCGACGTCGTGCGCACGGTGCCGAACCTCATCGTGGTGCGCGTCGATGCCGACCGCCAGCTGCTGCTGGTCCGGGGCTCGGTGCCCGGCTCCAAGGGCCGCGACGTGGTCGTGCGCCCGGCGGCGAAGGCCTGACGGGGGCGCCATGGAACTGAAGCTGATCAGCGACAAGGGCGCGGCCGGCACCACCAGCGGGGCCGACGCCGTCTTCGGGCGCGAGTTCAACGAAGCGCTCGTGCACCAGGTCGTGGTCGCCTATCAGGCGAACGCGCGCCAGGGCACGAGGAAGCAAAAGGAACGCAGCGAGATCGCCAAGTCGACGAAGAAGCCCTGGCGCCAGAAGGGCACCGGCCGGGCGCGCGCCGGCATGGCCTCGAGCCCGCTGTGGCGCGGCGGCGGCAAGATCTTCGCCGCCAGCCCCGACGAGAACTTCTCGCACAAGGTCAACCGCAAGATGATGCGCGCCGGCATGACTTCGATCCTGTCGCAGCTCGCGCGCGAGGACCGCATCCGCGTGGTGGAGGAATTCAAGCTGGATGCGCCCAAGACGAAGCTGCTCGCGCAGAAAGTGAAGGCGATGGGCTTCGACGAGGTGCTGGTGATCCTCGACGAGATCGATCAGAACCTGGAGCTGTCCTCGCGCAACCTGCCGAACGTGGCCGTGCTCTCGGTGCGCCAGGCCAACCCGGTCGCGCTGGTGCGCTTTCCGCATGTGCTGTTCACGCGCAAGGCGCTGGCGAAGCTCGAGGAGATCTACAAGTGACGGCGACCAAGAAGTACCCCGCCGAGCGGCTGATGAACGTGGTGCTGGCGCCGGTGGTGTCGGAGAAGAGCACGCTGGTCGCGGACAAGAACCGCCAGTACGTGTTCCGCGTCGCCGACAGCGCCACCAAGCCCGAGGTGAAGGCGGCGATCGAGCTCCTGTTCAAGACCAAGGTGCAGTCGGTCACCGTGTCCAACGTGAAGGGCAAGGCCAAGCGCTTCGGCCGCTTCAGCGGCCGCCGGCGCAACTGGAAGAAAGCGTACGTGCGCCTGGTTGCCGGCCAGGAAATCAACTTCGCGGCGACGGAGTAAGCCATGCCACTGGTCAAAGTCAAACCCACTTCGCCCGGGCGCCGCGCACTGGTCAAGGTCGTCACCCCCGGCCTGCACAAGGGCGCGCCGCACTGGCCGCTCACCTCGAGCCAGTCGAAGACCACGGGCCGCAACAACCACGGGCGCATCACCATGCGCCACAAGGGCGGCGGCCACAAGCAGCACTACCGCATGATCGATTTCCGCCGCGACAAGGATGGCATCGTGGCAAAGGTCGAGCGGCTCGAGTACGACCCGAACCGCAGCGCGCACCTCGCGCTGCTCCTGTACGCGGACGGCGAGCGCCGCTATGTGCTCGCGCCCAAGGGCGTCGGCGCCGGCGTGCAGCTGGTGTCCGGCGTGGAAGCGCCGATCAAGGCCGGCAACGCGCTGCCGCTGCGCAGCATCCCGGTCGGCACCACGGTGCACTGCATCGAGATGCTGCCGGGCAAGGGCGCGCAGATCGCCCGCTCGGCCGGGGCCTCGGCGCAGCTGCTGGCGCGCGAGGGCTCGTACGCGCAGCTGCGGCTGCGCTCGGGCGAGATCCGCAAGGTGCACGTCGACTGCCGCGCCACCATCGGCGAGGTCGGCAACGAGGAGCACAACCTGGAATCGATCGGCAAGGCGGGCCGCAAGCGCTGGCGCGGCGTGCGGCCGACGGTGCGCGGCGTGGCGATGAACCCGATCGACCACCCGCACGGCGGCGGCGAGGGTCGCACCGCCGCGGCGCAGCCCCCGGTATCGCCCTGGGGCGTGCAGACCAAGGGCTACAAGACGCGCCGCAACAAGCGCACGCAGGTGATGATCGTTCGCGACCGGCGCACGAAATAAGGGCTAGACATGGCACGCTCAATCAAGAAGGGTCCGTTCGTGGACCAGCATCTGATGGACAAGGTCGCCGCGGCGCGCGCCGGCAACGACAAGCGCCCGATCAAGACCTGGTCGCGCCGCTCCACCGTGATGCCGGAGTTCATCGGGCTGACGGTCGCGGTGCACAACGGCAAGCAGCACATCCCGGTGTACATCACCGAGAACATGGTCGGCCACAAGCTGGGCGAGTTCGCGCTGACGCGCATCTTCAAGAGCCACTCGGCGGTGGGCAAGCGGACCGCGGAAGCGCTCGCGGCGGAGCGCAAGCCGGGCGGAGCGCCGGGCGCGGCAGCGCCGGCAGCCGCCACGCCGGCCGCGGCGCCGGCCGCGGCGCCCGCGGCTGCGCCCGCGGCGAAGAAGTAAGGAGCGCACATGGAAACCCGAGCGATTCTGCGCAGCGCGCGGCTCTCGGCCCAGAAGGGCCGGCTGGTGGCCGACATGATCCGCGGTCAGCCGGTGGACAAGGCGCTCAACATCCTCGCCTTCACGCCCAAGAAAGGCGCCGCGATCCTGAAGAAGCTGCTCGAATCGGCCATCGCCAACGCCGAGCACAACGACGGGGCCGACGTCGACGTGCTGAAAGTGAAGAGCGTGCTGGTCGAGCGCGCCTCGTTCCTCAAGCGCTTCCACGCCCGCGCCAAGGGGCGCGGCACGCGCGTGCAGAAGCACACCTGCAACATCTACGTCACGGTCGGCGACTAGGGACCACACTCATGGGACAGAAGATCAATCCGGTCGGCTTCCGGCTCGCGGTCAACCGCAACTGGAGCTCGCGCTGGTACGCGAGCAGCCGCCAGTTCCCGGCCATGCTGGCCGAGGACATCAAGGTGCGCGATTTCCTCAAGAAGAAGCTGGCGCACGCCTCCGTCGGGCGCGTGCTCATCGAGCGCCCGGCCAAGGACGCGCGCATCACCATCTTCTCCGCGCGGCCCGGCGTGGTCATCGGCAAGAAGGGCGAGGAGATCGAGTCGCTGAAGGCCGAGCTGCGGCGCCTGATGGGCGTGCAGCAGGTGCACGTCAACATCGAGGAGATCCGCAAGCCCGAGATCGATGCGCAGCTGATCGCCGATTCCATCGCGCAGCAGCTCGAGAAGCGCATCATGTTCCGCCGCGCGATGAAGCGCGCGATGCAGAACGCCATGCGCCTCGGCGCGCAGGGCATCAAGATCATGAGTTCCGGCCGACTGAACGGGCATGAGATTGCCCGCACC
>JBFFZT010000243.1:0-4193 GCA_041568535.1 Burkholderiales bacterium
CAGCGCCCGCAGGCCCTCGGTGTCAAGCCGGTAGCGCCGATCGCAGGTCGCCGCCGCAGCCTCGGAATGCGTGACGAGGATGCCACCGGCGCCGTGCTGCTTGACCTGCCCGCGCAGCACCTCCAGCACCTGGCGCGCGTTATCCGGATCGAGGTTGCCGGTGGGCTCGTCGGCCAGCACCAGCTTCGGCGCGCCGACCAGCGCGCGCGCGATGGCGATGCGCTGCAGCTCGCCGCCCGAGAGCTCGCGCGGCATCGCGCCCTCGCGCCCGCCCAGGCCCACGGCGCCGATCAGGGTGCGCGCCCGGCGGCGGATCTCCGCCGGGTCGACCCCGCGCAGCAGCAGGGGCAGGCCGACGTTCTGCTCGGCGCTGAGGTAGGGCAGCAGGTGGAACGCCTGGAACACGAAGCCGAAGTGCTCGCGGCGCAGCTGCGTCGCCGCGTCGTCCGACAGCGCCGCGATCTCGAAGCCGTCGTAGGCGATCGAGCCCGAATCGACCGGCTCCAGGCCGGCGATGACGTTGAGCAGGGTGGACTTGCCGATGCCCGACTCGCCGAGCACGGCGACCAGCTCCCCGGGCGCCACCTCCATGGAAACCGCCTTCAGCACGGTGCGCCCGCCAAAGCGCTTGCTGACGCCCGAAAGTCTTAACATGGCTTAAGTCTAGCGGCTCGGCGCCGCCTAGACACCGCGCAGCGCCCCTTGCTAGACTGGACGCGCTCATAAAATCGGAGGAGAAAAACCATGCGTACCCCTGTCCGCGTGCTGGCCGCGGTTTTCGCCGCCGCGTCGCTTGTCGTCGCGCCGCTCGCCGTCGCCCAGCAGAAGATCAAGATCGGCTTCATCACCACCCTTACCGGCCCGGCCGGCATCATCGGCAAGCACATGAAGGACTCGGTCGAGCTCGCCATGGACCACCTCGGCAACAAGATGGGCGGGGTGCCCGTCGAGGTGATCTTCGGCGACGACCAGTTCAAGCCCGACGTCGGCGTGCAGGTGGCCGAGGAGATGCTCAAGAAACACCAGGTGGACATCATGTCCGGCATCATCTGGTCGCACGTGATGATGGCCGTCGTGCCGGTGGTCACCGGCTCGGGCAAGGTGATGGTCGGCACCAACGCCGGGGCGAGCCCGCTCGCCGGGGCCTCGTGCCACCCGCAGTACTTCTCGACCTCCTGGAACAACGACCAGACGCCCGAGGCGATGGGCAAGTTCATGCAGGAGCAGGGCATCAACGACGTGTACGTGCTGGCGCCCAACTACCAGGCCGGCAAGGACATGGTCGCGGGCTTCAAGCGCTTCTACAAGGGCCGCATCGTCGACGAGGTGTTCACCACGCCCGGCCAGCAGGACTACCAGGCCGAGATCACGGCGCTGCGCGCCAAGAGCCCGAAGGCGGCGTTCGTGTTCTACCCGGGCGGCATGGGCGTGCAGTTCGTGCGCCAGTACTTCCAGGCCGGGCTGCGCGACCGCATTCCGCTCTACTCGGTGTTCACGGTCGACGAGACCACGCTGCCGGCGCTCAAGGAAACCGCCATCGGCCAGTGGGAGACCAAGTTCTGGAGCCCCGACCTCAACGTGCCGGCGAGCAAGCGCTTCGTCTCCGACTTCCGCAAGAAGTACGGCTACACGCCCTCGTTCTACGGCGCGCAGAGCTACGACGGCATGATGCTGATCGATTCCGCGGTGCGCATGAACAAGGGCAGCCTGGCCGACACCAAGGCGGTGGTCGCCGCGATGCGCAAGGCCGAGTACGACTCGATCCGCGGACCGTTCAAGTGGAACGTCAACCAGCACCCGATCCAGGACTTCTACCTGCTGCGCGCCGAGAAGGGCGGGCCCGACGGCGTCGAGATGCGGATCCAGAAGAAGGTGTTCGACGACCACAAGGACTCCTACTACCAGGACTGCAAGATGGCGTGGTGAGCCCGCGGCTCCCATGACCGAAGGGCGCGGCGCCACCGCGCCCTTTTTTGTGCGCACGGCGCGATGAACCTGATCCTCGTCTTCGAGCAGATGCTGAACGGGCTGCAGTTCGGCGTCACGCTGTTCCTGATGGCGGCCGGGCTGACGCTGGTGTTCGGCATCATGAACCTGGTGAACCTGGCGCACGGGTCGCTGTACATGGTCGGCGCCTACCTCACCGTGGCCGCCGTGGCGTGGACCGGCTCGTACCCGCTCGGCGTGCTGCTCGGGCTCGCCGGCACGCTGGTGGTCGGCATGCTCGTCGAAGTGATCGCGCTCAGGACGCTTTACGAGCGCGATCACCTCGACCAGGTGCTCGCCACCTTCGGCCTGATCCTGTTCTTCAACGAGCTGATCGCCATCATCTGGGGCCGCGCCGCGCTCTATACCTCGCTGCCGACCTACCTGCAGGGCTTCATCGAGATCATCCCGGGCTCGATCTATCCGGTGTACCGCGCGCTGGTGATCGGCGTCGGCCTGGTCGTCGGCGGCGTGCTCTGGTTCGTGGTGGCGAAGACGCGCCTGGGCATGCTGATCCGCGCCGGCGCCTCCAACCGCACCATGGTGGCGGCGCTCGGCGTCAACATCCGCCTGCTCTACACGGTGGTGTTCGGCTTCGGCGCGGCGCTCGCCGGCCTCGCCGGGCTGATGGCGGGCCCGATCTACGCCGTGCAGCCCGGCATGGGCGAGCTGATCCTGATCCAGGTGTTCGTGGTGATCGTCATCGGCGGCATCGGCTCGATCCGCGGCGCCTTTGTGGGCGCCCTGATCGTCGGCATGGTCGACACGCTCGGGCGCGCGTTCCTCAAGCCGGTGCTCGGGCAAGTGATCTCGCCGCCCGCCGCCGAGGCCGCCGGGCCGGCGCTCGCCTCGATGCTCATCTACCTCCTCATGGCCGTGGTGCTGGCGCTGCGGCCCGAGGGGCTGTTCCCGGCGAGGAGCGCGCATTGAGCGGCCGCACCCTGATCCTGGCCGCCGGCGTGCTACTGCTCGCCGCGGTGCCGCCGCTGGCGATGCTGCTCGGGCACCCCTTCTATATCGACCTGCTGCGCCGCGTGATGATCTTCGCCATCGCCGCGGCGAGCCTCAACCTGATCCTTGGCTACGGTGGCCTGGTGTCCTTCGGCCACGCCGCCTACCTCGGCGTCGGCGGCTACTCGGTCGGCATTCTCGCCTTCTACGGCATCCACAACGGCTGGCTGCAGTGGACGGTCGCCATCGTCGCCTCCGCGCTGGTCGCGCTCGCCATCGGCGCGATCTCGGTGCGCACGCGCGGCATTCACTTCATCATGATCACGCTCGCCTTCACGCAGATGCTGTACTACCTCGGCATCTCGGTCGAGGAGTACGGCGGCGACGACGGCATGCGCGTCAAGGTAAAGAGCCAGTTCTCCGGCCTGATCGACCTGGACGACCCGACCGCCTTCTACTACCTGATCCTCGTGCTGCTGCTCGCGGTGCTCTACTTCGTGCACCGCCTGGTGCACTCGCGCTTCGGCATGGTGCTGCGTGCGGCCAAGTCGAACGAGGCGCGCTCGCGCGCGATCGGCTTCCGTCCCTACCCCTACCAGCTCACCGCCTTCGTCATCGCGGGCGCGATCTGCGGCCTCGCCGGCGCACTGCACGCCAACAACACCGCCTTCGTCACGCCCGAGTACATGCACTGGACGCGCTCGGGCGAGATCATGTTCATGGTGATCCTCGGCGGCATGGGTACGACGCCGGGGCCGGTGCTGGGCACCTTCGCCTTCCTGCTGGTGGAGGACCTGCTCAAGGGCGTGACTCAGCACTTCTACATCATCTTCGGCCCGCTGCTGGTGCTCAGCGTGCTGTTCTTCAAGCGCGGCCTCGCCGGCCTGCTGCCGAAGGGCAAGGATGACTGAGACGATTCTCGAGACGCGCGCGCTGCGCAAGACCTTCGGCGCGCTGGTCGCCACCGACAACGTCGAGCTGCAGGTGCGCGAGGGCGAGACGCACGCCATCATCGGTCCGAACGGCGCCGGCAAGACCACGCTCATCGGCCAGCTTGCCGGCAACCTGCGCCCCGACGCAGGCAGCATCCGCTTCGCCGGCGCCGACGTCACGCACCTCTCGGCGCCGCGGCGCGCGCGCCTGGGCTTCGCGCGCTCGTTCCAGATCACCAGCATCTATCGCGACTTCACCACGCTCGATAACGTCGCGCTCGCGGTGCAGGCGCACGCCGGGCACAGCTTCCGCTTCTGGAAGCC
>JBFFZT010000244.1:0-4190 GCA_041568535.1 Burkholderiales bacterium
AGGAAGGCGTAGCCCGCGCCGTCGGCGGCGTGGAAGCGCACGTGGTTCGAAGCGAAGGCGCGGATGAGGGCGTACACCTTGTTCGGCACCTTGATGTCGAAGGCCGGGTGCTTGAGCAGCTCGCGCACGCGCGCGAGGGTCCCGGGCAAGCGCGACATGGCCTGCACCGCGAGCCACTTGTCCACCACCAGCGGCTCGTTCTGCCAGCGCTCGTAGAACGCCGCGAGCGCGGGCTCGCGCTCGCGGCAGTCGGCGTTCGCCAGGCAGCCGAGCGCCGCCATCGTATCGGTCATGTTGTCGGCGCGGCGCAACTGCGCGTCGGCCAGCGCGCTCATGCCCAGCTCGGCAAGATAGCCCAGGCACAGGTTCTTCAGCGCGCGCCGGCCGACCGCGGCCGGGTCGGGCGCGTACGGCGCGTCCGACTCGAGCGCGCGGTAGGTCGCCGCCAGCTCGGGCTCCAGCGCCTTGGCGATGCCGCGGCGCAGGGCGTTGCGCGCCTCGTGCAAGGCCTCGGGGTCCACCACCTCGAGCTGCTCGGCGAGGAAGGCCTCGGAGGGCAGCGCGAGCACCTCGGCGACGAACGCGTGGTCCTTCTCCGCCAGCACGCGCCGCACCGCCTCGAGGAAGGCACTCGAGGGCTCGCCGCCCTGCTTGAGGATCAAGGCCGCAGCGAGGCGCTGGCCGGCCTCCCAGCGGTTGAACGGGTCGTCGTCGTGCGCCAGCAGGTGCACGAGATCGGCTTCGCTGTACGGGTAGTTGAGGATCACGGGCGCGGAGAAGCCGCGCAGCAGCGAGGGCACCGGTTTCTCCGCGACCTTGAAGGTGAACTTCTCCTCGGCCCGCTTGACCGGCAGCACGCGCTCGTGCGGCCCCACCTTCACCGCGAGCGGGATGTGCAGCGGCGGATTCACGGACTGCCGGACGCCGAGGGTGAACGTGCCGTCCTGGTATTCGCCCGTGCAGTCGAGCACCGGCGTGCCGGCGACGTCGTACCAGCGCCGGAACTGCGACAGGTCGACGCGCGACGAGGCGTCCGTCCCGCTTGCGTCCTCCATGGCCTGCACGAAGTCGTCGCAGGTGACCGCGCGGCCGTCGTGGCGCTGGAAGTACAGCTTCATGCCGGCCTGGAACTTCGCCTCGCCGAGCAGCGTGTGCTGCATGCGCACCACCTCCGCGCCTTTTTCGTACACCGTCATGGTGTAGAAGTTGCGGATCTCCATGTAGGACTGCGGCCGCACCGGATGCTTCATCGGCCCGGCGTCCTCCGGAAACTGCCCGGCGCGCAGCATCCTCACGTTCTGGATGCGCTCCACGGCGCGCGAGTACTGGTCGGAGCTGTACTCCTGGTCGCGGAACACGGTGAGGCCTTCCTTCAGCGACAGCTGGAACCAGTCGCGGCAGGTGACGCGGTCGCCGGTCCAGTTGTGGAAGTACTCGTGCGCCACCACCGCGTCGATCGCCTGGTAGTCGGCGTCGGTGGCAGTGTCGGGGCGCGCCAGCACGTAGCGCGTGTTGAAGATGTTGAGGCCCTTGTTCTCCATCGCGCCGGAGTTGAAGTCGCCCACCGCCACGATCTTGTACTGCTCGAGGTCGAGCTCCAGGCCGAAGCGCTCCTCGTCCCAGCGGATGGCGCGCTTCAGGCAGTCCATGGCCCAGGCCGACTGGTCGAGCTTGCCGGGCTCGACGTACACCGAAAGCTCGGCGCGCTTGCCCGAGCGGGTGACGATCTCGTCGCTGCGCCGTTCCAGGTTCGCCGCCACCAGCGCGAACAGATAGGAGGGCTTGAGGAACGGGTCGTCGAACTTCGCCCAGTGCCGCCCCGCCGCCTCGTCGCCGCCGCCGATGCGGTTGCCGTTCGAGAGCAGCACCGGGTAGCGCGCCTTGTCGGCGTGCACGGCGACGATATAGCGCGCCATGTTGTCCGGGCGGTCGACGAACCAGGTGATGCGGCGGAAGCCCTCGGCCTCGCACTGCGTGACGAAGCCGTGCTTGGTGGCGTAGAGGCCTTCGAGCTTGGTGTTCTTCTGCGGCACGATGCGCGTCACGGTTTCGAGCGTGAACGCGTCGGGCACGTCGTGCACCGTCAGGCGGTCGGCGCCGACGTCGTGCTTCGGGGTCTTGCCGTCGAGCGTCACGGAAACGAGCTCGAGCTCGTCGCCGTCCAGCACCAGCGGCCCTTTGCCTCCGGCGTTGCGCTTCACCTGCAGCTTCGCCTTCACCAGGGCATGGTCCTCGCGGATGTCGACGTCGAGCTCGACGTGCGGCACAAGGAAGGCGGGCGGGGTGTAGTCCTTGAGGTAGATGGTTCTCGGGGTGGGCTCGCGCATGATGCGCCCAAGTCTAACCGAGGGCGTGCTACCGTAAACCATGCCTCAGGCTGCGCTGCGCGAACTGCTCGGGCTCGCCGGGATCGAGGGCGCGGCGACGATCACGGGCGCGGATCCGGTGCTGAAGACGCCGTATCGCGTCGGTACCGCGGGCGCGGCGGCGCTTGCGGCGACGGGCATCGCGGCGGCGCAGCTGTGGAAGCTGCGCGGCGGGCGCGATCAGAGTGTGGTGGTGGACCTGCGCGCCGCCGCGGCCTCGCTGAAGAGCAGCGCGTATCTCAGGATCGACGGCAAGCCGCCGTCGGCGATGTGGGACCCGTACAGCTTGTTCTATCCGGTGAAGGACGGCCGGTGGGTGCGCTTTCACTGCAACTACCCGCACCATCGCGCGGCGGCGCTGCGGGTGCTTGGCGTGGGTGAGGACGTCGAGGCGGCGAAGCGCGCGGCGGCTTCGTGGGACGGGTCCGCGCTCGAGGATGCGATCCATGCCGCGGGCGGCTGCGCGGCGCTCGTGCGGAGCGCGGAGGAGTGGGCCAAACATCCGCATGCGGCTGCGGTCGCCGGGCAGCCGTTGCTCGAGATCGAGCGCATCGGCGACGCGCCGCCGAGGCCGCTGCCGAAGGCAGAGCGGCCGCTTGCCGGTGTCCGCGTGCTGGATCTCACGCGCGTGCTCGCCGGCCCGACCGCGGCGAAGACGCTCGCCGAGCATGGCGCCGACGTCTTGAAGATCACGGCGGCGCACCTGCCGGATTCGGGCGACATCGACCTCGATACCGGGATCGGCAAGCTCTCCGCGCAGCTGGACTTGCGGCAGAAGGAAAGCGTGGAGACGTTGCGGCGGCTGGCGAAGGAGGCCGACGTCTTCTCCCAGTCGTACCGCCCTGGTGCCCTCGCCGCGCGCGGCTTTTCGCCCGAGCAGCTGGCGAAGCTGCGGCCGGGGATCGTCTACGTGTCGCTGTCTGCGTGGGGTCCTACGGGGCCGTGGAAGGACCGGCGCGGGTTCGACAGCATCGTGCAGTGCGTGAGCGGCATGGCTGCGGCACAGGGCGGGGCGGATGCGCCGAAGCTGCTGCCTTGCTCGGCGATCGACTACGTGAGCGGGTACCTGATGGCGTTTGGGGCGATGGTTGCGCTCGCGCGGCGGGCGAAGGAGGGCGGGAGCTGGCGCGTGCGCGTGGCGCTGGCGCGCACCGGGAAGTGGATCGTGGATCGCGGGGTGACGGATGCGTCGAAGGCGGTGGAACCCGATGCCGCGACGATGGAGACGCGCTCGCCGGCGGGGGTTATCACCCATCTCAAACCGGTGGTGCAGCTCTCCGAGACGCCCCCGTTCTGGGCGCGGCCGCCCGTGCCGCTGGGGCATGACCGGCCGGCGTGGCCTTAGGCCGAACGCTCCTGCAGCTTCGCGAGCGTCGCGCCGCCCGCTATCTTCATTCGTTATCCAGGTGCGGGGCGGGCGTTTCCTGGAGCTGCAGCCACTCGATGCCGCCTTGAGGCCGCCGGCGCAGAACGGCGCTCGCGATCCGGGCCCGGCCGCGCTCGCCGCGGTGCCGCTCCTCGTACGTGGCGAGGCACAAGTCGGGGCCGAGCATGCGGGTGTCTATGCGCCCGATTTCGAGGGCGTAGCTCGGTGGCTTTGCGCCGTACGCGCGGGCGAAGCTGCTCACCGCGGCCTGCTTGTCGCCGCGCGCGCCGTTCGGGTGGATCACCTGGAAGTCGTCGGCCAGCGCTTGGGCCAGGCGAGCAGGCTCGCCATCGCCGCGGTCGATCTGGCCCCTTGAGCCACGCGTCGAGGAAGCGGTGCAGTGCGCGGATCTCGTCTGCGAAGGGGTCGCTCATTGCGATGCAGATCCTCCCACCCGC
>JBFFZT010000245.1:0-4189 GCA_041568535.1 Burkholderiales bacterium
GCAGATGGTCCCACTCCTGGTAGGCGAGGTAGAAAGGCTGCTGGCTGCCGACTGCGCGCATCGCCTTGCCGGGTCCGCGCTCCCTGCACCAGCGTTCCAGGGTCGCGAGCTCCGCGGCAAACGCGCTGCGGCTGGCGACCAGCTCGGCCTCGCTGTCGGCCACCATCGGCATCTGCGACATCGCCACCGCCCAGCGCGCTTCCGCGTACTCGGGATCGCGGTCGAGGGCGAGGCGGTAGCTGGCGAGCGCGCCGGCGACGTCGCCCAGCCCCTTGAGCGCGTTGCCGAGCTCGAGATGCGCTTCGGCCATGTCGGGCCGCAGCTGCAGCAGGACGCCGTATGCGGCGATCGCTTCGTTCAGCCGCCGGTTTTCGCGCAGCAGCTGCGCCGCATTGAGCAGCGCTTCGGCGAAGTCCGGCTTTTGCCGCAGCGCTTCCTCGTAGCTGGCGAGCGCCTCGTCGATGCGGCCCTGGTGCCGCAGGATGTTGCCGAGATTGTTGTGCGCCTCGACGAGCCGCGCATCGCGCGCCAGGGCCGCGCGATAGGCCGCCGCGGCCTCGTCGAGAAAGCCCTTTGCGCGCAGCAGGTTGCCCACGTTCAGGTGGTACGCCGCGGAGTCGGGGTTGAGCGCGAGCGCGCGCTGGGCGGATGCCAGCGCGGCGTCGAGGTCCCCCGCCTCGCTCAGCGCGACGGCGAGGCTCGCGTGCGCCTGGGCGAACTCCGCATTGACCTCCAGCGCGCGGCGAAAGCATTCGATCGCCTCGCCGTTTCGCCCCAGGCCCCGCAACAGGCCACCGAGGTTGAAATGCGCCTCGGCCATGCGCGCATCCAGCGCGAGCGCGCGTTGCAGGCTGGCGAGCGCCTGCTCGCTACGTCCCAGCCGCCGGTAGGTCTCGCCCAGGCTGTTGTGCGCGTGCGCGCTCTGCGGGTCGATGCCGACCGCGCGCTCGAAATGCGAAAGGGCTTCCTCCGGCCGGGCGCGTTGCAGCGCGACCACGCCGAGCAGATGCTCGGCATCGAAGTTGCGCGGATCACGCTCCAGCACCGCGCGGTAGCCGGCCTGCGCCTCGTCGAGGCGGCCCGCGCCGTGATGCGCGTAGGCCTGCGCCAGCAGCTCGAGCGCGCCGCCCGCTGCAGCCGCAGCCCGCCGCCTGCCGAACAGCCCGCCCAGCATGGCAGGCGTCAGCCGGCGGTCTTGCTCGCCTGGCGCGAAGCGAGCGTCGCCACCGTCACCAGTTCGTAGCTCAGCGCGTCGGTGAACTCGGCAGCGTACCCCGCTTCGCGCAGCGCCCAGCGCACGCGGTTGCCGAGGCGCGCCTTCTTGTAGATGTTGAGCTTGCGCGAGCGCGCAAACTGCTCGAGGCGCGCGAAGATCACGTCGTGCGTCTTGCGCAGCCGGTCGGCGGTCTTGCGCGTGTGCGGGCCGGGCGACGGCGGCAGCCGCTTGACGAGGTCGGCGACGATGGCGTCGGCCACCTCGTCGACTTCCTTCGTATTGAACCAGTTTCCGAACATGCGGGCCTCGGGGCGGATGCCAGGCGCCATTCTACGCGACGTGCCGCGCGCACCACGCGCGCCACAGCGCGCGGTACGCGGACGCCATGTCGCGCGCGAAGCCCGTCTCGTCCATGAGCGGCGAAGCCTGCAGCCGCGCGCGCAACGACGTGCGCAGCCCGGCGAGGCCTGCCGGGTTGGCGCTGAGCTGCAGCGCGCGCTGCACGTACTCCTCAGGCGTCGCAGCCACCCAGTCGGCCAGCCCGAGCCCGCCCAGAATGCTCGCCGCGCTGCGCGACACCGAGCGCTCGCCGGCGAGTGCGAGGACCGGCACCCCCATGTACAAGGCGTCGAAGGTCGTGGTGCCGCCGCCGTAGGGCATCGAGTCGAAAGCCAGGTCCACGGCGTCGAACTGGCGCAGGTACTCGGCGAACGTCACGCGCGGCAGGAGCGTGAGCCGCGCGGCGTCCACGCCGGCTGCGGCGAAGTCCTGCAGCACGCGGCGCCGGGCGCTGCCCTCGGGCACGCCGACCAGCAGCAGGCGCGCCTGCGGCGCCCTGGCCAGGATCTGCGCCCACAGGCCCCGCGCCATCGGCGAGAGCTTGGGCGCAGGGTTGAAGGATCCGAACGTGACATAGCCATTGCGCACGCAGGGCGGCTCGGTCGCGTGCTGTTCCGAGTGCGCCGGCCGGTAGCACCACGGGCTATGCGGCAGGCGCACCAGCGACTCGGTGTGCACAGCGTCGGCGGCGCCCGGCGGATCGGCGCGCGCGTCGGTGAGGCGATGCTGGATGCGCGTGAGGCCGGTGCTGCCGAGGTAGCCGAGCCAGCTCGCCTGCACCGGCGCGGGCTGCAGCGCGAACACGCCCAGGCGCATCACACCGGCGTGGCCGGTGAGATCGACCAGGATGTCGATGCCGTCGCTGCGAATCTGCGCGGCGAGCGCCGCGTCGTCCTGGACCCCGGCGTCGCGCCAGTGGTCGGCGGCGGCGCGCAGTTTCGCGGTGACCTCGTCCGCGGGCCGCATCGCGGTCGAGTAGCAGAACACCTCGACGCGCGTGCGCTCCAGGCGCTCGAACAGCGGCAGGCAGAACCAGCCCACCGGATGCCGGTTGAAGTCGCACGAGACGTAGCCCACGCGCAGCCGCCGCTCCGGATCCGGGGACTGCGGGTGCGCTTCCGCGCGCGCCGGCACCGCCGCCTCCAGCCGCTCGCCGAACGCGCGTTGCCGCTCGAACAGCTGCTCGGCCGAGAGCGAGTCGACCAGCGTGAGCGCGTGCACCTCGAGCGACTCGAGGTCGAAGCGCGCGGGCTCCAGGCGCCGCGCGGCCGCGAGCGCATCGAGCGCGTCGTCGACGCGCGCCAGCCCGCGCAGCATGTTGGCGAGCAGGTGCCAGGCCGGGATGAAGCGCGGCTCGAGCTCGAGCGTGCGCCGCAGCGCGCCTTCCGCGTCGTCGTAGCGCTCGAGGCGCCAGAGCAGCTCGCCATAGTTGTACCAGGCGCCGGCGTGCCGCGGCGCGAGGTCGAGCGCCTGGCGCAGCGCGGCGGCCGCGGCGGCGCCGTCGCCGCGCGCGTCCAGGACGGCCGCCAGCGCGATCAGCGCCTCGGCGAAGTCGGGCTTTCGCTCCAGCGCCGCGCGCTGGTGCGCCTCCGCCGGCGCCAGCTCGCCGCGCGCGTGGCACAGGCGGCCAAGATTGAAGTGCGCATAGGCGTTGCCGGCATCGGCGGCGAGCGCCGCCTGGTAGGCGGCGAAAGCGCCGGCAGCGTCCCCGTCCGCCTCCAGGACGGCGCCGAGATTGAGATGCGCCGGCGCGTGGCCGGGCGCCACCGACGCCGCCGCGCGATAGCGCCGGCTCGCGAGGCCGAGGCGGCCGCTGCGCTCCGCACGCTCGCCGCTCGCGATCAGCGCGTTCGCGAGCAGCCGGCGCAGCACCTACTTCAGGACCGACTTCAGCAGCCGGCCCATCTCCGCCGGGTTGCGCGTGACCTTCATGCCGCAGGCCTGCATCACGGCGAGCTTCTCCTGCGCCGTGCCCTTGCCGCCGGAGATGATGGCGCCGGCGTGGCCCATGCGCTTGCCGGGCGGCGCGGTGACGCCGGCGATGAAACCCACCACCGGCTTCTTCATGTTCTGCTTCACCCACTCGGCCGCGGTTTCCTCGTCCGAGCCGCCGATCTCGCCGATCATAATGACGGCGTCGGTGCCCGGGTCGTCGTTGAACAGCTGCAGCACGTCGACATGCTTCAGGCCGTTGACCGGGTCGCCGCCGATGCCGACCGCCGTCGACTGGCCGATGCCGAGCTCGGTGAGCTGCGCCACCGCCTCGTAGGTGAGCGTGCCGGAGCGCGATACCACGCCGACGCGTCCCTTCTTGTGGATGTGTCCCGGCATGATGCCGATTTTCAGCTCCCCCGGCGTGATGACCCCCGGGCAGTTGGGGCCAAGGAGCAGCGTCCTGCGCTTCTGCTTGTGCATGCGATCGCGCACCTCGATCATGTCGCGCACCGGGATGCCCTCGGTGATGCAGATGGCGAGATCGAGGTCCGCCTCCACCGCCTCCCAGATGGCCGCTGCGGCAAACGGTGGCGGCACGTAGATCACCGAGACCGTGGCGCCGGTTTTCTCCTTCGCGTCGCGCACCGTGCCGAAGATCGGGATGCCCTCGAAGTCCTCGCCCGCCTTCTTCGGATGCAC
>JBFFZT010000246.1:0-4168 GCA_041568535.1 Burkholderiales bacterium
CCCTGAACGAAGCGCTTGAGGTCATGCGGCGCCTGCGCAACTGGCTGGTGCTGGAGCGATCCGTGTCGCTCACGGGACCACAGTACGAGGTGGCGGTGCGCATGCGCCTGGACACCGCGCAGCTGCCGCGACCGCTGCAGGTCAGCGCCATGACCAATCGCGAGCTGCGCCTCGAGTCGCAGTGGAAGCGGTTTCTATTCATCCCGCCGAAGCCGCCTGCGCTGCCGCGTCCGGCGCCGGCGCCGCGCGAGTCGCCGGAAAGTCCCGCCCGATGAAAACGCTGCTCATTGTCGGCGCGGCGCTCTCCGGGGTGCTGCTGTTTCTGCTCGCGACGGCGAGCGCGGCCGATTCGACGCTGCTGGCGGAGCACTATCCGCTGCTCCTCGGGCTGAATGCGGCGCTCGCCGGAGCGCTCGCCGCGCTGGTCGGCTACCAGCTCGCCGCGATCCTGCGCCGGCATCGGGCGCGCGCCTTCGGCTCGCGGCTCACGCTGCGCTTTCTCGTGCTGTTCGCCCTGATGGCGGTGGTGCCGGGCGCGCTCGTATACACGGTCTCGGTGCAGTTTCTCACCAAGAGCATCGAGTCCTGGTTCGACGTCAAGGTGGACGCCGCGCTCGAGGGCGGCATCAACCTGGGTCAGTCGGTCGTCGACCGCATGATGGCGGAGATGCAGGCCAAGGCACGCTCGATGGCGCTCGAGCTCGCCGTCCAGTCCTCGACGCAGCAGGTGGCGATGCTCAACCGCCTGCGCGAGCAGGCGGGCGTGCAGGAGGCGGTGATCCTCGGCTCGGGCGGCACGCTGCTGGCGAGCGCCACGGACGAGGTGTCCCGGTTCGTGCCGGAGCTGCCGACGGCGCACATGCTGCGCCAGGCGCGCTCGGCGCAGGCCTACAGCTCGGTCGACGCGCCGGAGGGCCGGCCGCTCGCGGTACGCGTGGTCGTGCCGGTGGCCGGGCTTACCATCGCCGACGAAGCGCGCTTCCTGCAGCTGCGCCAGGCCGTGCCGGCGGGACTCGCGCGCAGCGCGCAGGCGGTCGAGGAGGCCTACCGCGACTACCGCGAGCTCGCCCTGTCGCGCCAGGGCCTGCGGCGCATCTACATCGTGACCCTGACGCTCGCCCTGCTGATGGCCCTGTTCGCCGCCATGTCGCTGGCCGCCATCCTCTCGGCACGCCTGTCGTCGCCGCTCGCCAACCTGGCCCGGGCGACGCAGGCGGTGGCGCGGGGCGATTTCTCGGCGCGGCCGCCGGTCACCAGCCGCGACGAGCTGGGCGTGCTTACCGAATCGTTCAACTCGATGACGCGCCAGCTGGACGAGGCGCGCAAGGTGGTCGAGTCCAACCGCATTGCCCTGGAAACCGCGAACGCCTCGCTGGAGAACATCCTCGCCAACCTTTCGGCCGGCGTGCTGGTGTTCGACCGCGAGCTGCGCCTTTCCATTTCCAACCGCGGCGCCGCCGACATTCTCGGCGGCGAGCTGGGCGCGCTCGCGGGGCGGCCGCTCGGCGCATGGAGCGGCGCCCTGGAAACGTTTGCGAGCGCGGTGGGCGATCAGTTTCTCGCTCACCGCGAGCGCACCTGGCAGCTGGAGATCACGCTCAAGGGCACCGGCAAGACCCTGCTCGCGCGCGGCGCGGCGCTGCCCGCAGCGACGGGCGGCGGCTACGTGCTGGTGTTCGACGACATCACGCAGCTGATCCAGGCACAGCGCGCCACGGCCTGGGCGGAAGTGGCGCGGCGCCTAGCGCACGAGATCAAGAATCCGCTCACGCCGATCCAGCTCTCGGCCGAGCGGCTGGAGATGAAGCTCGCCGATCGGCTGGCCGCGGAGGACGCCGAGATCCTGCGGCGCAGTACGCTGACCATCGTCAATCAGGTCACGGCGCTCAAGTCCATGGTCGACGACTTCGGCGACTACGCGCGCCTGCCGGCGCCGGTGCCCGCCGGGCTGGACCTGAACGGACTCGTGGCCGACGTGCTGGCTCTGTACGAGAACTCGCGCGTGCCGATCGCCAAGCGCCTGGCCGCGGCGCTGCCGCCGGTATGGGCCGATACCGCGCAGATCCGCCAGGTGATTCACAATCTGGTGCAAAACGCGCAGGATGCACTGGAGAACCGCAAGGAGCCGCGCCAGCAGCCGGCGATCGAGGTGTGCACGGAACTCGCGGGCGACAGGGTGCGTCTCTCGGTTTCCGACAATGGCGACGGCTTCCCCGAGGAACTGATGGCGCGCATCTTCGAGCCCTATGTCACCACCAAGCCCCGCGGCACCGGGCTGGGGCTCGCCATCGTGAAGAAGATCGTCGACGAGCATCATGGCTCGATCGCCATCGAGAACCGGCCGGAGCGCGGCGCCTCGGTGAGCGTGCTGCTGCCGCTCGCGGAAGCGGCCTAGAGGACGCCATGGCGCAGATCCTCGTGGTCGACGACGAAATGGGCATCCGCGAGCTGCTCTCGGAGATCCTGGAGGACGAGGGGCACGCGGTGCTGCTCGCCGAAAGCGCCGGCGCGGCGCGCAGCGCGCGCGACGCGAAGCGCCCCGACCTCGTGCTGCTCGACATCTGGATGCCCGACACCGACGGCATCACGCTGCTCAAGGAATGGGCGAGTAGCGGCCAGCTGACCATGCCGGTGGTGATGATGTCGGGACACGGCACCATCGAGACCGCGGTCGAGGCGACGCGCATCGGCGCGCTCGACTACCTGGAAAAGCCGATCGCGCTGCAGCGCCTGCTGAGCACCGTCAAGCGCGCGCTGCGCAATCACGACCCGGCGGCACCGCGTCAGCTGTCCCTGGCAACGCTCGGGCGCTCCGCGGCGCTGGTGGAGCTGCGCAAGCGCCTGGCGCAGCTCGCGCAGAGCGGCGCGCCGCTCATGCTGCGCGGCGAGCAGGGCATGCTGCCCGAGATCTTCGCGCGCCAGCTGGCGGCGCCCGGCGCGCCGTTTCTCGCCGGCGCCGAGCAGCTCGCCGAAGCCTCCACAGAACTGCTGACGCGCGCGGGCGGGGGCATCCTCTTTCTGCCCGACCTGTCGCGCCTGCAGCGCAACGAGCAGAAGAACCTGGAGTTCCTGCTGGCCCGGGCCGACAAGCACCGCGCGCGCATCGTTTCGTTCTCGCCGCTCGATGCCCGGGGACTCGTCGAGCGGCATGGCTACGACGCCGCGCTGGTCGCGCGGCTCGGCGAGCTCACGCTGAGCCTGCCGGCGCTGCGCGAGTTCGCCGAGGACGTGCCCGACCTGGCGGCGCAGATGCTGGCGCAGATGGTCGAGGCGCGCGCCTGCCCGCCGCGGCGCTTGTCGATCGGCGCGCTGAATGCCCTGCGCCATCACCGCTGGCCCGGCAATCTCGCCGAGCTCGAGAACGCGGTGAAGAATCTGGCGCTGACCGCGCTGGAGGAGGAAGTGAGCGTCGCCGATGTCGAGCGCGTGCTGGCGGCGCAGGCGCCGGCGGCGCCGGACCTGGCGCTTGACAGGCCCTATCGCGAGGCGCGCGAGGCCTTCGAGCGCGTGTACTTCGAGAACCTGCTCACCGCAGCGAGCGGCAGCATGTCGCGCGTCGCCGAAAAGAGCGGCCTGGAGCGCACGCACCTGTACCGCAAGCTCAAGGCGCTCGGCCTGCCGGTGGGGCGGCGCGAGGAAGGGTGAAACCGAATAGAATGCCGCGCTTTTCCCCTAGAGCGACTGCGGCGTGAAGATCGTCATCCTCGGTGCCGGCCAGGTCGGCAGCTCGGTGGCCGAGAGCCTGGTATCCGAGCAAAACGACATTACCGTGGTGGACATCGATCCGGCGCGCCTGCGCGGGCTGCAGGAGCGCTTCGACCTGCGCACCGTCACCGGCAGCGCCTCGCACCCCTCGGTACTTACGGACGCGGGGATCGACGACGCCGACCTGCTGATCGCGGTGACGCAGTCCGACGAGACCAACCTCGTGGCCTGCAAGCTGGCGGCACGCATGTTCAACGTGCCGCGGCGCGTGGCGCGCATCCGCGCCAACGCCTTCCTCGACAACAAGCTGCTGCTCGGCGCGGACGGCTTCGACGTCGATCTGGCCATCTGCCCCGAGCAGGTGCTCACCGATTACATCGTCAAGCTGGTCGAGTTCCCCGAGGCGCTGCAGGTGCTCGACTTCGCCGGCGGCAAGGTAAGCCTGGTGGCGGTGCGCGCCTAC
>JBFFZT010000247.1:0-4164 GCA_041568535.1 Burkholderiales bacterium
CGCGAGGAAATGCTGGCCATGGGGCCGCACGACCTGCTGCCGATGGCGCGCGAGGAGCTGCAGGCGGCGTACGAGAAGTTCGTCGCCGACCCGGCTACGGTGCAGGGGATGAACAGCTCCTACCGCTGCAAGGACGGCTCCACCATCCCGTTCGAGTCGACGCGGCGCGTGCTGCAGACCGAAGGCGGCGCGCTCATCGTCGCCATCTCGCGCGACATCCGCAAGCGCATGCAGGCCGAGCAGGCGCTGCGCGAGAGCGAGGCGCGCTTCCGCAGCCTGACCGAGCTGTCCGCGGACTGGTACTGGGAGCAGGACGCCGAGCTGCGCTTCGTCAGCACGGGCGGCCACGACAAGGAACGCGGCGGCATCACTGCCGCGCAGCACGACGGCCTGCGGCGCTGGGAGCTGCCGGGCACCGAGCCGCTCGAGGGCGACTGGGAGGAGCACAAGGCGCAGCTGGCCGCGCGCCAGCCGTTCCGCGATTTCATGCTCAGGCGCAAGGGCAATGACGGCAAGCTGCACTACGTGAGCATCTCGGGCCAGCCGATCTTCGGCGAAGACGGCGCCTTCCGCGGCTATCGCGGCGTGGCCAAGGACGTGACGCAAAGCATGGAGGCGATGCTGGCGCTCGGCGAGAGCGAGGAGCGCTTCCGCAGCCTGATCGCGTTGTCCTCCGACTGGTACTGGGAGCAGGACGCCGAGTTCCGCTTCACCGTGCTTTCCGGCCGCGGCGCGGCGGCGCTCGCCAACGGCGACGTGTCGAACTACATCGGCACGACGCGCTGGGATACGCCGGACCTCGAGCCCGTCGAAGGCACCTGGGAAGAGCATCGCGCGATGCTCGAGCGGCACGAGCCGTTCCAGGACGTGGTGCTGCGGCGCAGGCTCGATAACGGCCGCGACGGCTACATGAGCGTGAGCGGCGAGCCGACGTTCGACGAGCACGGCCGCTTCACCGGGTATCGCGGCGTCGCCAAGGACGTCACCGCGGCCAAGCTCGCGGAAAGCGAGCTGCGGCGCTTCCGCGCGGCGCTCGACATCTCCGTGGACGCGATCTCGCTGGTCGACGCGGACACCCTGCGCATCATCGACGTCAACGACGCGGCGCTGAGGAACCTCGGCTACTCGCGCCAGGAGCTGCTCGGGCAGCCGGTGTGGTCGGTGTTTCCGAACCGCTCGGCCGAGGACGTGCGCGCGACCTACGATCGGCTGCTGCAGAGCGCCGACGGCTCCGAGCTGGAGCAGATGCGCCACCGGCGCAAGGACGGCAGCATCGTCCCGGTCGAGGTCACGCGCCGGGTCCTGCGCACGGGCGAGGGCACCTACATCATCGGCATCGCGCGCGACATGACCGAGCGCCTGCGCAGCGAGGAGCGGCTGCGTTCGAGCCACGAGCGGTTCGAGATCGTGTCGCGCGCCACCAACGACGTGGTCTGGGACTGGAACCTGCTCACCGACCAGATCTGGTGGAACGACAACTTCCAGAAGCTGTTCGGCTACGAGCCGCGGGAGATCGGCGCGTACGCCGATTCGTGGCGCTCGCGCATCCACCCCGAAGACGCGCCGCGCGTCCGCTCGCAGATCGATACCGCGATCCGCGGCGGCGCCAAGGCCTGGACCGGCGAGTACCGCTTCCTGTGCAAGGACGGCACCTACGTCGACGTCCTCGACCGCGGCCTGCTGATGCACGACGAGCGCGGCCAGCCGGTGCGCATGATCGGCGCCATGATGGATGTGAGCGAACGCAAGCACGCCGAGCGCCACATGCGCGTGCACGCCGAGCGCCAGGCGGCGATCGCGCGCTTCGGCCAGTTCGCGCTGGGACGGCGCAGTGTCGAGGAGCTCTACACGGAGGCCGCACGGGCGCTGCGCTGGGAAGGCGTGGACGCGGTCTGCGTGACCGAGCTGCACGCCGACCTGAAGGAGTACGTGGTGCGCGCGGCGCAGGGCGATGGGCCGCACACCACGATCGGCCAGCGTGGGCCGATCGCGCCCGAGAGCGTGTGGCCGGAGATCATGCGCGAGAACTCGTCGCGCATCGCCGGCCAACGCTACCTGCAGAGCGTGGCGGCCGAGCACCCCTGGCGCGACTGGCTGCGCACGATGGGCAGCGCCATCTACGTTCCGGTGCGCGACGACGACAAGCCGATGGCGATGCTGTGCATGCTGGCGCGTGAGGAAGGCGTGTTCGGCGCCGCGGACGTGCGCTTCGGCGAAGCCGTGGCCAACATCCTGACGACCGCGCTGCAGCGGCAGAAGGCCGAGCAGCGGCTCGCGCATCTCGCGCAGTTCGACGCGCTCACCGGCCTGCCCAACCGCACGCTGCTGCAGGACCGGCTGGCGCAGACCATCGTGCAGTCGCGCCGCAAGCGCTGGCACGCGGGTGCGCTGTTCGTGGACCTGGATCGCTTCAAGCTGATCAACGATACCCTGGGCCACTATCAGGGCGACGCGCTCATCCGCCAGGTGGGCGAGCGCCTGCTCGAATGCATACGGCCGGGCGATACGGTGGGTCGCATCAGCGGCGACGAATTCGCGGTGGTGCTTGCCGACATGGCGCGCCCCGACGACGCCGCCCTGGTGGCGCAAAAGGTACTCGACACCCTGGCGCGGCCGTTCAATCTCGGCGGCAACGAGGCCTACATCAGCGCCTCGATCGGCATCGCCACCTTTCCCGGGGACGGCGAGGACGCCGAGACGCTGCTGAAGAACGCCGATATCGCCATGTACCGGGCCAAGGAGTCGGCGCGCAACTGCTACCGCTTCTTCACCGCGGAGATGAACCAGCGCACCGTGGCCAAGGTGCAGATGAACACCGACCTGCGCCGCGCCATCGAGCGCGGCGAGTTCGAGCTGTACTACCAGCCCAAGGTCGATCTGGCCGACGGCCGGCCGCGCGGGCTGGAGGCGCTGCTGCGCTGGAACCACCCGCAGCGCGGCATGGTGTCGCCCGGCGAGTTCATCCCCGCGCTCGAGGACTCCGGTCTGATCATGCCGGTCGGCGAGTGGGTGATCGGCGAGGCTTGCGCGCAGCTGCGACGCTGGCGCGAGCAGGGCCGCGTGCCCCTGCCGCTGGCGGTCAACCTGTCGCCCAAGCAGTTCCGCCGCGGCGACCTCGACCGGATCATCCGCACCCTGCTGGGGCGCGAAGCCGTGGACGCGGGCCTGCTCGAGCTGGAGATCACGGAAAGCTGCCTGATGGAGGACCCGCAGGATGCGGTGCGCGTGATGCACAACCTGCGCGCCGCCGGCCTGCGCATGTCGATCGACGATTTCGGCACCGGCTACTCGAGCCTGTCCTATCTCACGCGCCTGCCCTTGTCCTCGCTCAAGGTCGATCGCAGCTTCGTGCGCGACGCCGGCGCCAGCGCCGAGGCCGCCTCGATCGTGCGCGCCGTGATCGACATGGCGCAGAACCTGCGCTTCACCGTGATCGCCGAGGGGGTCGAGACCGAACAGCAGGTCGCCTTCCTGCGCCAGCACGGCTGCAACCAGGCGCAGGGTTACTTCTTCGGGCGGCCGGCGCCCGCCGCAGACACCGGCGAGCTGCTCGCGCGCGCCTAGGCCTGGCGGCCGCGCTCCAGGCGGCGCGCGAATACGGTCATTTCCTTTTCCGCCTGGCGATCGCCCTTGGCGCGGGCCGCCTCGATGCCACGCGCATAGGCCTCGCGTGCCTCGTCCGCCCGGCCCGCATCGGCCAGCGCGCGGCCCAGGGCCTTCCACGCCGCGGAGTACTGCGGATCGCGCTGCACCGCCTCGCGCAGCTGCTCGATCCCGCGCTCGACGCTGCCGGCCTTCAGATACTCGCTGCCAAGCGAATAGCGCAGCAGCGCGCCGTCGCGCGGCGTGCCGAGGAGCTTCTCGAGGTTGGCGATGAGCGCGGCCGTCATTTCAGCTAAGATGCCCGGGACCATTCTAAGCCCGCCCCCGCCATGAAGACCGTGATCCAGACCGCCGACGCGCCTGCGGCCATCGGCGCCTACTCCCAGGCCGTGCGCGCTGGCGACACCGTGTACCTGTCCGGGCAGATCGGCTTCGACCCCGCCACCATGCAGCTCGCGCAAGGCATCGACGCGCAGATCCATCGCGTGTTCGCCAACCTGGCCGCGGTGGCAAAGGCCGCCGGCCTGGGGCTCGGCCACGCGGTGCGCATGACCGTATACC
>JBFFZT010000248.1:0-4147 GCA_041568535.1 Burkholderiales bacterium
GACCGGACCACGGACGCCCTGAAATGGACCGGCACGCGCGTCGATCTCGTCTTCGGCTCCAACTCGCAGCTGCGGGCGATCGCCGAGGTCTACGCGGGCGCCGACGCGAAGGAGAAGTTCGTGCAGGACTTCGTCGCGGCGTGGGACAAGGTGATGAACCTCGACCGCTTCGAGCTGCAGAAGTAAGTCCCCTCCGGCAGTCGCAGCAAGGAAAGCCCCGGGCTCGGGAGAGCGCCGGGGCTTTTCATTTGGCCGGGGTCGCGCTGGCGCGGCTCAGCCGCCTGTCACCCACACAGCGAGCGGCAACGGCGCGACCGCGAGGCCGACGGTCAGCACGTAAACCGGCAGCGAAACGAGACGGCTGAACCCGGCGGCAAGGCCGATGCCCCCGCCCCCGCCGATGATCGCGTTGCCGGGAAGGTTCAGCGCCGCCGCGATCGCCAGGTGCCGGTGCCGCAGCAGGAACGGCACCCACCGCGAGTCCGCTCGCTCGATCAGGAACTTCAGCCGCTCGCCCTGGCCCAGGTGCTCGACGCGCGCCAGCAGCTCCCGTGCACGGCGTAGGCGCAGCGCGCCGAGCAGCTCGCCCACGAACCGGTGCGGGACGAAGCGACCCATTACGAATGCGAGCACCAGCGCGAGCACCGTCGCGAGATAGACGAGCGGGACGATCTTCGCCCCGAACATGACCATCAGCACGAGGCCGATCTCGATGCCCGGCACGAATGGCAGCGCCATCAGCACGACGTAGACGACCATGGCGGTCATGATCGCACGGTGCAGGTACGGCTCCGTGCCGGGCCTGACGAGGAAGTCGAGCTCGCCGATGACCCACGTCCCGGCGCGGCTCGCCGCCACCAGCACCGCGGCGAGCACCGTGAGCTTGATCAGGACGCCGATGCGCGCGCGGTTCAGGCCTGCGGAGTTCATCGCGCGGGTGTCCGGCAGAAGCGCGTCAGGTGCTACTTCTGCCGCACGCCGCGCAGGCGGTACTCGCGGCGGATCGTCCAGTACCACCGTTCCTTGACCCAGAGATAGCTCGCCTCGAGGCTATCGCCGGATACCGAACCCTTCCACAGCATCTTGCCGTGCGTGGGGCTTTCGATCTCGGCCAGGAAGTGAATCCTGCCGCCCTCCGTGCGGACCCAGTACGGGCTCTCTGCGAAGCCATAGCGTGCGCAGTCCTCGGACAGGAACTTGCCGCCGCGGAAGATCACCCGATCCTCCTTGTTGGTAGCCTCGTTTCGCAGGACAAAGCTCATGCCGTCTAGCAGCGCTGTCGGATTGCCGGCGGCTCGCGATTGCGCCGCGTGGGTCGTCGCGGTCGCGGCCGGCACGCCTAGCAGCGCCAGCGCAACACACAGTCCCGCTGCGCGCAGGCAGAGGAAGAAGGATGCATGCATGCGGATGTGCAGCATAAGAATCCTTCGCACCGATGGAAAACTGCGGTGGCCTCGAGCCGCCACCGGACCGGCCGATAAGCGGATCGGAAACGAGTATGCGGGAGGGCCCTGCCCCGCGCAAGCGCTCGGCAGGCGCGACGGTCGACCCGCCGTTGCGAATGGGCCAGCTACGGCACCAGGACTGCTGCGCCCTCGAATCGCCCTGCCCTGAGATCGTCGAGCGCCGCGTTCGCGCGCTCCAGCGCATAGGTCCGCACCTCGGTGCGGATCGGCGCGCGCGCGGCGAGGTCCAGGAACTCCTCGCCGTCCCGGCGCGTGAGGTTGGCCACCGACTGCACGCGCCGCTCGCCCCAGAGCAGCGCGTAGGGAAACTGCGGGATGTCGCTCATGTGGATGCCGCCGCAGACCACGCGGCCGCCCTGCTTTACCGCCTTCAGCGCCTGCGGCACGAGCGCGCCCACCGGCGCGAACAGGATCGCCGCGTCGAGCGGCGCGGGAGGCGCCGTGTCGGAGTCCCCGGCCCAGACCGCGCCGAGCCGCCTGGCGAAGCCTTGTGCCCCCTGGTCGCCGGGGCGCGTGAAAGCGTACACCTCGCGACCCTGTGCGCGCGCCACCTGCGCGAGTACGTGCGCGGCCGCGCCGAACCCGTAGATACCGAGGCGCTTGCCCTCGCCCGCCATGGCATAGGCGCGGTAGCCGATCAGGCCGGCGCAAAGGAGCGGCGCGGCTTCGGCGTCGCCGTAGCCCTCGGGAAGCGGGAAACAGAAGCGCTCGTCGGCCACCGCGTACTCCGCGAAGCCGCCGTCCAGCGTGTAGCCCGTGAAGCGCGCCTGCGGGCAAAGGTTCTCGCGGCCCGCCGCGCAGTACTCGCACGCGCCGCAGGTCCAGCCGAGCCAGGGAATGCCGACCCGGTCGCCCGCGGCAAAGCGCCGGCCGCCCTGCTCGACGCGGCCGACGATCTCGTGGCCCGGCGTGACCGGGTAGCGGCAGTCGGTGAGATCGCCGTCCGCGAGGTGCAGGTCGGTGCGGCACACGCCGCAGGCGAGCACCTTGACGAGCACCTGCCCGGCGCCCGGTTGCGGCACCTGCACTTCATCGAGCGCCAGGGGCTTGCCCGGCGCATGCACGCGCATCGCGCGCATGCCTACTTGTCGTCGTCCATCAGCACGTCGTGCGCCGGGCGCTCGAGGTCGTCGAACTGCCCGCCGTCGAGCGCGCGCCAGAACAGCCAGCCGATCAGGAATACGAGAGCGACCGAGAGGGGGACGAGGAGGTAGAGGCTTTGTTCCATGTGCCGTCCTTCGCAAGGGGCCGCAGCGCGTTCAGCACCACGATGAATGAGCTCGCCGACATGCCGATCGCCGCTTCCCACGGCCCGATCCAGCCGAGCGCCGCCGCCGGCAGCGCGGCCGCGTTGTAGGCGAGCGCCCAGCCCAGATTCTGCCGCACCAGGCGCATGGCGCGGCGCGCGATCGCCAGCAGATCCTCGAGCGCGCCGAGCCGGTCGGCGGTGAGCACGACGTCGGCCTGCAGCTGCGCCGCGTCGGCGCCCGCGCCCATCGCCACCGAGACGTCGGCGCGCGCGAGCACCGGCGCGTCATTGAGGCCGTCTCCCACCATCGCGACGACGCGGCCCTCGCCTTGCAGGCGCGAGACGTAGTCGAGCTTCGCCTGCGGCGTCGCGCCGCCGGTCCAGGATTCGATGCCCAGCCGCTGCGCGAGCACGCCGACGATGCGCGCCGCGTCGCCGCTCACCAGGTGCACGCGCAGGCCGCGCGCCGCCAGGGCCCGCACGAGGTCCGCCGCCTCGGGCCGCAGCGGATCGTCGATGAAGAACGCGGCGAGCCAGCGCCCCTCCTCCGCGAGATACACCTGCGCGCCCGGCGGCGCGCCGCGCGCGGGCGCGATGCCGGCGCAAAAGCGCCGCGAGCCCAGGCGCATGCGGCGTGCGTCGATGCGCCCCTCGACGCCCTGGCCGGCTTCATTCCTCAGCTCCCGCACGGCGGGTTGCGGGCCGGCCCCGCGGAACGCGCGCGCGAGCGGATGGCTGCTGGACGATTCGAGCGCCGCCGCCAGCGCGCGGCAGCGCGCCTCGTCCTCGGCCGCGAGCAGCGCGACGCGCGCGATCGCCGGCCTGCCGAGCGTGAGCGTGCCCGTCTTGTCGAGCACCACGTCGCTTGCGCGCTCGAGCGCCTCCAGCGCGCGCGAGCGCGTGAGCGCCGCGCCGCGCGCGAGTAGCTGCGCGCCGGCGCGCGTCAGCACGATCGGCGAGGCGAGCGCGAGCGCACAGGGACAGGTGGCGACCAGCACCGCGACCGCAATCCAGACATTGCCCGAGAGCGCCCAGCCGAGCGCGACTGTCGCGATCACGACATAGGTCAGCCCTTGCGCCACTCGATCGGCGCGCTCCACCAGCTCGGGACGCGTCACCGCCGCGCGCTCGACGAGGCGCCCGATGGCCGCGGCCTGCGTATCGGCGCCCGCGCGCGTCACGCGCATGGTGAGCGGCTGCTCGAGGTTCACCGAGCCGCCGACCAGCGCCGCGCCCGCGCGCTTGGCGACCGGGCGCGATTCGCCCGTGAGCAGCGACTCGTCGGCGCTCGAGGCGCCCTCGGTCACTTCGCCGTCGGCGGGCACGCGCTCGCCCGCGCCCACGCGCACCAGGTCGCCCGCGGCGAGCGCGGGCGCGGGCACCCGCTCGCTCTCGCCCCCGCGCCGGCGCTGGGCGAAGGACGGCATCCAGC
>JBFFZT010000249.1:0-4132 GCA_041568535.1 Burkholderiales bacterium
GGCGCTCGATGCGCCGCAGGCCGCCGCGCAGCTGCAGGCGCACGAGGCGGCGCTCGCCGCGCACCTGGTGCGGCTGCGCGCCGAGGACGCCTCGCGCAACAAGCTGCTCGCTGAGGCCGCCGAGCTTTACCTCGTCGACGCGCATGCCATGCTGCGCGTGCAAGCGAGCGCGGCGCGCGCGCTGGCTGCGGCGCGCGTCAGCCGCCGCGCGCTCGCTGCGCACATCGAGAACGCCGAAGGCCGCGGCACGGGCTGGATCCAGCGCGCGCTGGCGCTCAAGGACCGCGCCGAGCGCGACAACTTCGACCTGCGCACGGCGCTCGGGGCGCTCGCGGCGCTGTACTACGCGCACGGCGAGTCGCAGGACAAGCTGCGCGCCGTGGCGCCGGGTGCGCCGCTGCTCGCGGAGGAGGAGCGCCGGCGCCTGCACCAGGCTGCCAAGGACGCGGAGGCGAAGGCGGCGCAGGAGCTCGAGCAGCTGCGGCGGCTGCCGATCGGCTGATGGCGCTCTGGAAGCGCTTCTGGCTGCTCGGCACCGCGATCTGGGTGGTGGTCTGCGTGCTCAACGCCGCCACCATCCTCGCCTTCAGCGAGGGCGAGGCGGCCAAGGCGGTGCAGCCGCTCGTGCTCGCGGTCGCCGTGCCGGCGCTCGCCTACGCGGCGCTCTGGATCTACTTCCGCCTGCGGCGCAAGTAGTCGCCGATCAGGCGCGCGGGCTCGCCGGTGCCGTAGGACGCCTCGAAGGCGTCGATGCTGAGCGCCACCGCGTCGGCAAACGGCAGCTCCTCGTAGGCGCGGTTGAGGCGCTTTTGCGCCCGGATCGCTTCGGCGCCGCCCGCCAGGATCGCCTCGAGCGCATGATCCACCTCGGCGTCGAGCCCTTGCACCGCCACGACGCGCTCCACCAGCCCCCAGCGCAGCGCCTCCGCGGCGTCGATCAGCTCCCCGGTGAGCAGGAGCCAGCGCGCGCGTCCCGCGCCCATCAGCCGCGGCAGCAGCGCCGCCTCGATCACCGAGGGAATGCCCAGGCGCACTTCGGGCATGCCGAAGCGCGCGTGGTCGGCGGCGATGCGCAGGTCGCAGGCGGCCGCGAGCTCGAGCGCCCCGCCGATGCAATAGCCGTTCACGCGCGCGATCACCGGCACCGGGCACTCGCGCACCGCGCGGATGCAGCGGTGCAGGCGGGTGATGGCTTCGCGCGCCGTGGCCGGGGTCGTGGCGCCGAGCTCCTGCACGTCGACGCCACCGGAGAAGGCCTTTTCGCCCGCGCCGGTGAGCACGACGGCGCGCAGCTGCGGGTCGGCGGAGAGGTCGCGCATCGCGGCGCCGAGCGCCTCGATGGTGGCGCCGTCGAGCGCGTTCAGCCGCGCCGGGTTGTCGAGCGTGATGCGCGCGACGCCGCCTTCGACGGCGACGCGCAGCTTTTCAGGCGGCCGCGCGCCGGTCATTGACGAGCGGCAGGACGAACTGCTCGAGCTTGCGCGCGTCGGCATCGAAGCGGCGGATGCCGTCGGCCAGCTTTTCCACCGCCATGGCGTCCTCGTTGTGGCGCCAGCGGTAGGCCTTCTCGTCGAGCGCGACGCGCTCGAGCGCCTGCGCGGCGGCGTCCTGCGGCGACAGGCGCCGCGGCACTTCGCCCTCGGCGGCGGCGAGCTTCTGCAGCAGGTCGGGGGCGATGGTGAGCAGGTCGCAGCCGGCGAGCGCCAGGATCTGAGCGGTCTTCCTGAAGCTCGCGCCCATCACCTGCGTGGCGTAGCCGAACTTCTTGTAGTACTGGTAGATGCGCGTGACGGAGGCGACGCCGGGATCGTCCTCGATCGGGATGTCGTCGACCTTGCGCGCCGCCTTGTGCCAGTCGTAGATGCGGCCGACGAAGGGCGAGATCAGCGTTACGCCGGCGTCGGCGCAGGCCGCCGCCTGCGCGAACGAAAACAGCAGCGTCATGTTGCAGTGGATGCCTTCGCGCTCGAGCTTCTCGGCGGCGCGGATGCCTTCCCAGGTGCTGGCGAGCTTCACCAGCACCCGCTCGCGCGCCACGCCGGCGCCCTCGTAGAGCTCGATGAAGCGGCGCGCCTTGGCCATCGAGCCCTCGGCATCGAACGACAGGCGCGCGTCGACCTCGGTGGAAACGCGTCCCGGCATGTGCTTCAGGATCTCGCGGCCGAACAGCACGAACAGCCACTCCAGGGTGGGCGCGGCGGCGCCGCGTCCGCGCTCCAGCGCCTCGTCGACCAGCGGGCGGAAGCGCGCGTCCTGCGCCGCGGCGAGGAGCAGCGAGGGGTTGGTGGTGGCGTCCTGCGGCCGCCAGCGGGCGATGGCGTCGATGTCGCCGGTGTCGGCGACCACCGTGGAGTGCCGGCGCAGGGATTCGAGCTGGCTGGGCATGCGCGTAGCTTACCCGGACCCGGCGCCGTGCGGATATTCCGAATGCTCACAGAACTTTGCAGAAAGTCCGCCGCGCAGCGCCGGCGTGGCGCGCCGATGCGCTAGCGTGGCGTTCTATAAAGGAAAGTCATTGGATCTCGATCGCATCGGCGCGCTCGCCCCGCACGGCCATGGCGCGCACCGGCTGGCGCGCATGGGCTACCTCGTGCGCACGGTGGCCTTCGCCTATGTCTTCCTGGTGATCGGCGTCTATCTCTGGGAGCGCTACGCCGGTCTGCTGGCATTCGTCCTGCTCGCGCTGCAGTTCGTCATCTACCCGCAGGTGGTCTACGCGGTCGTCCGGCGGATGCGCAACCAGAAGAAGGCCGAGCTGAACGCGCAGTACCTCGACGCGCTGCTGTTCGGCGTGTGGACTGCGGCGCTCGGCTTTCCGACCTGGATCGCCTACGCCACCTGCGCCGGCACGGCGCTCAACGCCGCGGTGGCCCAGGGGCTTCCCCGGGTCGCCGCCACGCTGGCGATCTACGGCGTCGGCATGCTCGCCTGGATCGTCTTCGGCGTGCACACCTTCTGGTCGGGGAGCAGCACGCTGGTGACCTCGATGTGCTTCTTCGGCTCGATGGCCTACGCCATCGCCATCGGCTGCGTGGTGCAGGACCTGAACCAAAAGCTCCAGGCGTTGAGCCGATCCCGGGGGCAGACCGACCCGCTCTGAGGTCGCGGCGGCGGGCCGCCGGATGCTAGGCTTCGCGGCGTGAACCGAAAGCAGGGCTCGCCAGACGCGCCGGCCATCGACGGCCGCGAGCTGATCGCCATTTCGGCCGACTGGTACTGGGAGCAGGACGCCGAGCTGCGCTTCTCGTACTTCACTTCCGGCCAGCTCGAGGCCGCCGGCCTGGCCGAGGCCGAGTTCCTCGGCAAGCTGCGCTGGGAGAGCCGCCACCATGGCGTGAGCGAGGCGCAGTGGGACGAGCACCGTGCGGCGCTCGAGCGGCGTGAGCCGTTCCGCGACTTCATCGTCGGCCGCTACCGCGCCGACGGCAGCGAGCGCTTCGTCGCCATCAGCGGCCAGCCGGTGTTCGGCGCCGACGGTCGCTTTCGCGGCTACCGCGGCATCAGCCGCGACGTCACCGCGCTGGTGCGCGCCGAGCGCGCGCTGCGCGACAGCGAGTCGAGCTACCGCGCGCTCTCGGAGATGTCCCCCGCGGCCATCTACGTGCAGGTCGGGGGCATCCTGCGCTACGTCAACCCGGCGGCGGTGCGCCTGTTCGGCGAGTCGCGCGCCGCGGACGTCCTCGGGCGGCCGCTGCTCGAGTACATCCATCGCGACGAGCGCGCCGATGTCCAGGAGCGCATGCGCCGCGTGCGCGAGGAGGGCGCGTCGTACCCGCCCACGGTGCGCCGCTTCGTGCGCCGCGACGGCGTGCCGTTCACGGCGGAAGTCTCGGTAGTGCCGCACGCCTTCCAGGGCGAGCCCGGCAGCATCGCCGTGGTGCGCGACGTGACCGAGCGCCAGCGCGCCGAGGCGCAGATCCGCCAGCTCAACGCCGAGCTCGAAGCGCGCGTGCGCCAGCGCACCGCGCAGCTCGAGCGCCTGAACGCCGAGCTCGAGTCCTTCAGCTACTCGGTGTCGCACGACTTGCGCGCGCCCCTGCGCGCGATCCACGGCTTCAGCGGCCTGCTGGCGCAGCAGGTCGGCGCCGCGCTCGACGCGCAGGGGCGGCACTACCTCGAGCGAGTGCAGGAC
>JBFFZT010000250.1:0-4132 GCA_041568535.1 Burkholderiales bacterium
CGTGAAACCGCCCAGCACCTTGGCGCCCGCACCGACCACCACGCCCGCGCCGAGCGTCGGGTGCCGCTTGGCGCCCCGGTACAGCGACGTGCCGCCGAGCGTCACGCCCTGATAGATCGTGCAATCGTCGCCGACCTCCGCGGTCTCGCCGATCACCACGCCCATGCCGTGGTCGATGAATACGCGCCGGCCGATGATGACCCCCGGATGGATCTCGATACCGGTGGCCCAGCGGCCGACGTGCGAGGTGAAGCGCCCGAGCCAGCGCAGGCCGTGCGTCCAGAACCAGCGCGCCAGCTTATGGATGTAGATGGCGTGCAGGCCCGGGTAGCAGGTGAGCACCTCGAAGGTCGTGCGCGCCGCCGGATCGCGGGCAAAGATGCTCGCGATGTCTTCACGTAGATGTTTGAACATGCAGGAACTCTAGATTATCCGAGTAAATCCATCAACTATTTCTTCGTCAGGGCTTAGAGCAGGCCGCGCAGGATGTTGACCTCCTCGCGCTCGAGCCCCGGCACCCGCGAGAACAGCCGCCGCCAGCGCTCGCGCAGCTTGGATCCCGGGGCCATGAAGCCGCTGTCCCGGGCCGCCTCCTCGAGATGCGCGTACAGGCCTTCCAGATCGGCCACCGTGGCCGGCTTTTCCACGCGCATCGCCGGCACCGTCGCACTTCGAGCCATGCGCAGCTCGTAGCAGACGACCTGGACCGCCTGCGCAAGATTGAGCGAGCTGTTATCAGGGTCCGCCGGGATGTGCACCAGGGTCTGGCAGGCGAACAGCTCCTCGTTGGTCAGCCCGGCGTCCTCGCTGCCGAAGACGAACGCCACCGGCTCGGCGAACGCCGCCGCGCGTACCGCGGCCGCGCGCACGTCGAGCACCTGCGGCGACCACTCGCGCGGCCGCGCCGAGAGCGCGAATGCCGCCGCGCAGTCGGCGAGCGCCTCGACGAGCGTGGCATGCGTGCGCGCCGCCGCCAGGACATCGGCGCCGTGCGTCGCCATCCATTCGTCCTTGGGCGCCGGCGCGCGCGCCGGCGCGACCAGCCGCAGGTCGGTGAGGCCCATGGTCTTCATGGCGCGCGCAGCGGCGCCGATGTTGCCGGGATGATTCGGCCTGCAGAGCACGATGCGCGGCGCGGGCATGCGCGCAGTCTAGAATACGACATGCATCCGATGCTGAATATCGCGGTGAAAGCCGCGCGGCGCGCCGGCGCGCTCATCAATCGCGCGGCGCTCGAGGGCGGGCTGGAAGTGCGCGCCAAGAACCGCAACGACTTCGTCACGCAGGTGGACAAGGCCGCCGAGCAGGCGATCATCGACGTCATCCGGCGCGCGTACCCGGAGCACAGTTTTCTCGCCGAGGAGTCGGGCGCGAGCGCCGGCGCGCGGCCCGAGTTCCTGTGGGTCATCGACCCCCTGGACGGCACCACCAACTACATCCACGGCTTTCCGCAGTATTGCGTGTCGATCGCGCTCGAGCACAAGGGCGTGCTCACGCAGGCGGTGGTGTACGACCCGGCAAAGAACGAGCTGTTCACGGCATCGCGCGGACGCGGCGCCTTCGTCGACGACCGGCGCATGCGCGTCACCAAGTGCGCGCAGCTCACCGATGCGCTGGTCGGCACCGGCTTTCCTTTCAAGGAGCTCGATCGCATCGATGCTTACATGCGCCAGCTGCGCACCGTGATGTCGACTGCGGCGGGCGTGCGGCGCGCGGGCGCCGCCGCGCTCGATCTTGCCTACGTCGCGGCGGGCCGCCTGGACGCGTTCTGGGAAATGGGCCTGTCGCGCTGGGACATGGCGGCGGGCGCCCTGCTCATCCAGGAGGCGGGCGGCCTGGTGAGCGATCTCGAAGGCAAGGCGGCGTTCCTCGACCGCGGCGAGATCGCCGCCGCTACGCCCAAGGTGCTGCCGCAGCTCCTGTCCGCTTTGCGCGGCTAGTGCTGCTGCGGGGCAGACGCAACCTGCTCGTACTTGAGGTGGCCGACGAACTGCAGGGGCCGGTTGACGCTCACCGAGGACACGTCGCCCTCGCGCATGTGCAGGATGTCCGCGGGGCTGATCAGGCGCGGGTCCGCGTCGGTGATCGGCACGCCCGCCTGTCGATAGCTCTGCAGCACCAGCTGCGAGCAGAACAGGGCGCGCTTGCTGGTCACCAGGTGATGCACGCCGCCGACGCTGCGAATGCACGCGTCCCTGACCGCTGCGGGGATGATCGGCAACTCGCACAGCTTGCGATTGAAGGTGAACGGCACGTGCATGGCCACGCCCACGTAGTTGAAGCTGCGGCCTACTTTTTCCAGTGCCACGGCGCGCACGCTGTCGGCCTGCAGGGGACTCAGGTCCGGATAGCGCAGCGCCAGCGCGAGGGATTCCTCTTCCAGCAGCTTGCGCACTGTACGCACCCGCACACCCGAGCCCACCGCCTCCACGACCTGACCGTTGCCGACGTAGACGGCGGCGTGGCTCACCGGCGCGAAGGTCAGCAGCTGGATGCCGGCCGAGCGCAGGCTCGCCGTCGAGGTGAGGATGATGTCCCCCGGCCGCAGGTCGGCGGGCAATACGGGCACGTCGTCATCGTCGCGCTCTATCGACGCGCCCTGGAAGCGCAGCATCGGCAGCGGTGACACGTGCGGCACCGCGTCGTCCGCACCCGGCGCCGGCCGCCGCTCGAACTGGGTGGCGCACCCCTGCAGCATCGTCACCAGCCCCAGAATCAGCAGAACCCCTCTTGTCACGGCCCACCCCCCGCCTGGTGTTGTCCTGGGTCCCCAGCATGGGTTAGCCCGGCTTGAGGATGGGTTACGGGGTGGTTACCCGTCGCTTACAGGGCGTCGAAGACGGGGATTCCCCCGCCCGGGGGAGGGTCAATCCGTGACGGTGGTCAGCGGCGGCGCCACTTCCTCCAGCGATTTGCGCTCGGCGCGCACGCCGTAGGCGAGCACGGCGCCCACCGCGAGCAGCATGAGCGCGGCGCCGAGCAGGTACCCGCCGAACACCGCGTCGCGCGAACCGCTGCCGATCAGGGTGCCGAACAGCCAGGGTGCCAGAACGCCGCCGGTCCCCGTGCCCACGGCGAAGAAGATGGCGATGGCAAGCGCGCGGATCTCGAGCGGGAACACCTCGCTCGCCGTGAGGTACGCCGAGCTCGCGGCCGCCGAGGCGAAGAAGAAGATCACGCTCCACATCGCGGTCTGCCCCGCCGCCGACAGCAGGTCCTGCGTGAACAGCCACCCGGTGAGCGCGAGCAGCGTCGCCGACGTGCCGTAGGTCAGTGAGATCATCGGCCGCCGGCCGATGGTGTCGAACCAGCGCCCGAGCACCACCGGGCCGAGGAAGTTGCCGATGGCGAAGGGCAGCAGGTACAGGCCGGTTTCGCCCGCCGGCACGCCGTAGAAGCGCGTCAGCACCAAGGCGTAGGTGAAGAAGATGGCGTTGTAGAGAAAGGCCTGCGACATCATCAGCATCACGCACAGCGCCGAGCGCGAGCGGTAGCGCATGAACATGACGTGCGCCACCTGCGCCAGGCCGAAGCTGCGCTGCGGGCGCAGCACGATCTCGACGTCCGCGGGCGGCGGCGGCGCGCCGATCGAGCGCTCGATGCCGGCGACGATGCGCTCGGCCTCCGCGGCGCGCCCGTGCGTGAGCAGCCAGCGCGGACTCTCCGGAATGAAGCGGCGGAAGAGCAGGATCAGGAGCCCGAGCGCCGCGCCCATGCCGAACCCCAGCCGCCAGCCGAAGTCGGGCGCGAACAGCGCCGGATCGAGCAGCAGCACGGTGGCGCCCGAGCCGAGCGCGGCGCCGAGCCAGAAGCTGCCGTTGATCATCAGGCCGACGCGGCCGCGGTGGCGCGCCGGGATCAGCTCGTCGATGGCCGAGTTGATCGCCGCGTATTCGCCGCCGATGCCGCAACCGGTGATGAAGCGAAAGACGAAGAAGCTCCAGAAATCCCAGGAGAAGGCGCTCAGGCCGACGCCGGCGAGATACACGCCGAGCGTGATGAAGAACAGGCGCTTCCTGCCGTAGCGGTCGGTGAGGCGCCCGAAGACGAGCGCGCCGACCACCGCGCCCGAGAGATAGCCGGTGCCGAGCAGCCCGATCTCGGCGGCGCTGAAGCCCATCGTCTCGGGCAG